>CALXRR010000013.1 GCA_944390905.1 uncultured Alphaproteobacteria bacterium | reverse complement strand
CTCCTCGCAAACCTCTTTCCTACGAGTCTCATACTACCACAATTTTTCATCTATGTAAATACTAATTTTTCAAAACTGGTAAAATATTGCACAACTCCCCACCGGCACTATCTGAGCAACGCGACTTATTAAAACACAAAACAAGCCCCCGCTAACTAATGCCCGCGGGGGCTCCCCGCCTCCACCGGCACGACGCGAACGCAGTTCGTTTCTCTGCCCCTATCCATCAACAGCTGGGTTAGGGGGTCAAGCTGGCACAGCTTGCACGGGCACCGTGGCTGGCACAGCTTGCGCCCGTTTGTAATACTTCACGCCATTTTGCAAACTTATCATCATCTCGCTGACTGGCATTTGCCGGACTGGTCGAGGGCATTTTTTCACAAACGATTCCCCTCTTCTCCGCCCAAAGCTTATTTTCACTTTTCATAAAAGTCTCAAACGCCTTACTGCCATTAAACAACAACTTTTCTAAATTAGGTGCCTCTGTATCTAAAACCGCAAAATCATTTACTTTCACATTTTGAATATCACTATCAAGGCTTCCCTTTCTGGAGCAGCGTTTCATCACATCCCACAGCCCTACACCATGGCTTATTAGCTTGGCAACTCTTGCTTCATAGTCATCATTGGTGCTGATATCCGCAAAAATCTGCGCCATATACTTCCAAAAATTATTCCGCGGATGAGCATAATATTGCTGTTGCCTTAGAGACGCCTCCCCAGGCATTGAACCAATTACCATTACTTTTATTTCGGTATTAATACGTTTTGGCATACAGGATTTTAAGCTACTCATCCTTTTTCGCCTCAAACTTAATTTTTATGTTTAATCCAATTCACCGGCAAAGGAATTTTACAAATTTTTATACAAAGCTTCCCTGATTTAGTAATTTTTTTCTGATAAAATGCCCTCACGACAGGACGCAACAAATAAGAAAGCTCAAACCAATTCAAATGATTACGCTGTATTTTCCAAGATACGAGACCATCTTTTAGCACAAACCCCTGAGCATAAACAAAATAACCAAACAACCGCTCAAATATATGCGCCAACTGCGGTTGCTTTGACCGACCGATTACTTCAGGAAAATCGGCACTTTTAATACCAAGTTTTTGTATTTCTTTAAATAAATGAGCTCTAGCCACAAACATAGTCCCTGCCACAAAACGATATTTAACCACCGGCAAATGATGAGCAAGAATAAATTTTTGCGCTTGTTTGCAAGACCATTCATCATAAAAATCACGACGCACAATCAATTCGTACTGGGCTTGCATCCCAACTTTAGAATTTCTATCAAACTCTTGTATATATCTTTTAAAAATATCTTCCGAACTCACAAAGTACAATAACTTTTTGCGCCAAATATCACCGACCAGCCCCTTAAAGACCCCTTTTATAAAAGGAATATCTCGTTTGGTATGAAGTTTTACAATATAACTAAACTCATCTAAATCCAGATTATTAATCACATGCAAAAAAGGAGCTACATCAAATCCGCGATTTTCCACCATTTCGATATGAGCATCAGGGAAAGAGGCCAAAATCTTAGCCTTCAATTCATCATCAGCTTTGACCATTGTCACATACAAAACAAATGGAAAAGGCTTAATATTTTGCACACACTTTGCAAGCTCATCCCATAACTCAGCATAAAACACATGCACGTGTACTAAAATCGGCTTCATTTTCCCAATACACCTTATTTTAGAAAAAAACATAAATTTATTAACAATAAACGTATACTAACCAAATTATACAATATTGCAACACCTTTTATATTAAACACACAATAAAAAGAAACAGCCCGAAAGCTAAAAAACTTTCAGACTGTTTCTCAAACAAACATCACTCACCGGTTATACATCATAATTACCTTGTTTACGCTTTCTGGCCTTAGCAGCAGCTCTTTCACGTTGATAATCTGTCTGATGTAAAGAAGCTTTCTTAAAAGCACCCTTCTCTTTCTTCTGTCCCGGCTTGTTTTGATTTTTCGTTGCCATAATAGATAAATTTAGTTAATAAAATAATATAAAAACGAAAAGGCTTTTACCACTTTTCATAAATTTGTCAAGAGAAAAAAAATAAAGAGTCGGAACCAAATCCGACTCTTTAGCACTTAATAATTACTCTTGTTTACCTAAGCCCACTTTTGCCAACAACTCTTTACCGGCATCAGTAGCGGCCAAAGCTTCCAAAGCCCCAGCTACGGAAAAACCACCTTTCGGAGAAAATACCTCAACTGCATTGTTAACACTATCGGCAACATTACCGCCACCGGCAATAATCTTAATATCTGCACCATTGATATTTTCAGCCTGAGCTACGCCAATTTTTTCATTAGCCTCAATCTTGCGGATTGAAATCAAATAACTCTGATATTCCTTATTTGAGCCAATCTCTTTAGCCAAAGCCAATTGAGGATCAACTTTTGCCATCTGCATCAGTTTTTCAGCCTGAGCTTTTGCGTCACCCTCAAGTTTAATACCTTCTGCCGATTTAGTTGCCACGGCCAAAGAACCTTCAGCTTGCTTTGTTATCTTAAACAAATCAGCCTCAGCCTCCAATTCGACCTTGATTTTATTTGCTTCGGCATTAATTGTGGTTTGTTCCTTAACCGCATTAGCCTTCACAATCATAGCCTCTTTGTCAATTTCGGCCTGTCTGACTGTAGAAATTTTAACAATTTCCATTTCTTTCTCGGTAGTCTGTTGAGCCTGTTCTTTGATGGCCTGAGCCGACTTTTCATTAGCAATACCAACCTCTTGGGCAACCTCTGCTCTGCGCAATCCGACCACTTTTCCAGCATCTTGCTCTTTAAGGTCTACTTCCTGCTGAGAAAAAATTTCTGCTTCCCGAGCCGCCTGATTGTTTTGAGCCACCGCAATACGAGATTCCTTTTCAATTTCAGACTTTTTCTTTCTCATAATATTAGCAATGACTTCTTCGCCTTTAGCATCGCGAACATCCATTAGCTCAATATTTTTTACGGTTTCCACGCCCCAGCTTTTGAGCTCTTCTTTCACTTCATCAGTAAATTGCTGCCCATACTTTGAGCGTTCGCCCATAATTTCATTCAAATAGTCCTTAGCCAAAATCGAACGTACAGCACCTTGAACAATACTTAACAATTGTTTTCTCAGCTCATCAATACGATTAATTCTGGAAGCTGCCACCTCATAATCTGAGATACGAAAGAAACTCTGAATATCCACCACAAATGGCACTCTATCCTTATCAAAAGCCTCATAATCATTAATATCAATACCAAAGATTGATAGTGGCATCTTGGTTACGCTGACACCAAGCCACGGAAAAGATATCGGAAACTCATAATAACAGTTACGGATGACAAAATTTTTTTCAAATTAGTCATACACAAGAAAAAAACAAGCCCATACAAACAATATCCATTAATTGTAATTTAATATATTGACACATTGAAATTGTAGAGATAGATATTATATGTACACTACTTAAAGTAGATATTATTAGTACATTAGTAATTACATTAACCCATAAATATAAGGAGAGAATAATATGACTACCCAAGGAGTTCGTTTTCCGACTATGGCATTCATCACCGGCGGCGTCGGCCAAGCAGATGATGGTATTCCTCCCCAACCTTTTGAAACTTTCTGTTACGATTCTGCCCTTATGCAGGCTCGTATAGAAAACTTCAACGTAATTCCCTATACCTCTGTTTTACCTAAAGAACTTTACGGCAACATCGTTCCCTTGGATGACAAGATTGTCAAACAATTCAAACACGGTGCCGTTTTGGAAGTTATTATGGCCGGCAACGGAGCCAGCCGTGATGACCACAAAGCCATTGCCACCGGTCTTGGCGTTTGCTGGGGCAAAAATAAAAAAGGTGAACTCATCGGCGGCTGGGCAGCTGAATATGTTGAATATTTTGACACCTTTATTGATGATGAAATCGCCCAAGGCCATGCTGAAATGTGGTTAAAAAAATCTCTCAATCACGAATTATCCATCCGCGGGGTTGAAAAACACTCTGAATTCCAAATGTGGCATAATTACATCAATATCACCCAACAATTCGGATATTCTCTGACCGCCCTTGGTTTCTTAAACTTTGAGCACGCTGAGCCAGCTAAATTCACTCCGGTTCCACCCCAAAAGCTCTAAATCAAGGACCTAATCTTGCCTCTTTTGTATACTCAAAAGGGGCAAGAAATTTTTTATACCACAATTAAGGAATAAATTATGCTTGTCAAAAAAAGTAATCAAACTTCCGCTCTCAGCAAGACCAATCCCAACGGGCTTGGCGTAATGGCTTTAGCCGCCATTGTCGTCAGCTCCATGATTGGCGGCGGAATTTATTCCCTACCGCAAAATATGGCTTCCAACGCTTCTGCCGGAGCCGTCTTGCTGGCATGGGTTATTACCGGCATCGGTATTTATTTTATCGCCAACACGTTTAGCATTTTATCCATGGCCAAGCCGGACTTAACCACCGGTATTTACATGTACAGCCGTGAAGGCTTCGGCCCATTTGCCGGCTTTACCATAGGCTGGTCTTATTGGCTGTGTCAGGTATGCGGCAATGTCGGATACGCCGTCATCACCATGGATGCCCTAAACTATTTCTTTCCGCCCTACTTTGCCGGCGGCAACAATTTGGCCTCCATCATTGGCGGCTCTGTCATTATTTGGGGGTTCAACGCGCTTGTCTTAAAAGGCATCAAACAAGCCACGATAGTCAACACCATCGGCACTATTGTTAAGGTTGTTCCGCTGGTATTGTTTATCTTGATTTTATTTTTTGTCTTTAAGTTTTCGCAATTTGACTTTGATTTTTGGGGTGAATCGATTGCAACCCAAGCCAAGCTCGGCAGCTTACCGACCCAAATCAAATCCACGATGTTGGTTACCTTGTGGGCCTTTATCGGTATTGAAGGCGCGGTTGTAATGTCCAACAAAGCCAAAGACATTCAAGAAGTCGGCAAAGCCACCTTGCTTGGCTTTGTAGGCTGCCTGATTATTTATATTTTCTTGTCTTTGCTGCCTTACGGCTTTATGCCGCAAGCTGAGTTGGCTCAAGTTTCACCACCATCGACAGCCGGCATTTTAGAGAAAGTCGTCGGGCGCTGGGGTTCTTGGCTTATGAACATCGGTTTGCTTGTTTCCGTCCTGACCAGCTGGCTGGCCTGGACAATGGTTACGGCGCAAATTCCGCAAGCCGCCGCTGAGAACGGCACTTTTCCGAAGATATTTGCCAAGCAAAACGCTGCCGGCTCTCCGAGTGTATCTCTGTGGGTTACCTCAGCCATGATGCAAATTTTCATTTTGTTGGTTTATTTCTCCAACAACGCCTGGAACACCATGCTCAGCATTACCGGCGTTATGGTCTTGCCGGCATACTTTGCCTCCTGCGCTTATTTGTGGAAACTTTGCGAAGATGGCGAATACCCGACCGGCCTGCCGGAAAAACGTTCTTCAGCCTTATTCACCAGTATTTTAGGTACGATTTATGCTCTGTGGCTTATCTATGCCGCCGGATTAAACTATCTGCTTATGGCTGTAATCATTGTTACCTTGGGGATTCCGGTCTATATTTGGGCCCGAAAAGAATCTTCGCCTAAGCAACCTCTGTTTACCCCCAAAGAGGCTTGTTTAGCCGGACTTTTCATCATCCTGTCGTTATGGGCTATTTATGCCTTTACCCATGGGTTGGTCAAAATCTAAACCTCATAAACACAAACAAAAATAGCCTCGCACTCAAGCGGGGCTATATTTTTACTCTGCCTTAATATCAACCACCACAAACTCTGATTGGCATCCGGTCTTAAACTTAACCTCCCAGTCTGAAATCCCCGAGGTTACAATAAAATCAGTATCTTGCCGTTTTTCGTGGCCATAGATTCTATCGTTCATACCGGCCCATTGGCTCACATAATTAAACGGAAACAGCTGTCCTCCGTGCGTATGCCCCGATAATACCAAATCTACTTTTGCTTCTGCCTGTTTGGCATAATCACTGGGCTGATGATCCAAAACCAGCATAAACTTTGCCTTATCTAACCCTTGGACTAAATCCGCCATTTTTTTACGCGATCGCCCTCTGCGCGGCTCATAGGCATCTTTCCGCCCAATAACATAAAACTCATTGCCTATGGCTTGCACCTCATCTTGCAACACCTTAATTCCACGTTTTTGCATTTCTGCAACCAACTCAGCATTACTCAACCCTCGAAACGCCACCCCGTTAGAGCTGATGTCATGGTTTCCCAATACCGCATAAATTCCATAAGTGGTTTTAAGCTTAGCCAAGGCATCAAGGGCTGACAACAGTTCATCCCGCGATGTTGAATTATCAACCAAATCACCGACAATCACCAGCATATCCGGCTCATATTTTTGCATCTGTTTAACATGGCGTGCCAGTTCTGCCCCGCTAAAGGTCGTCCCAATATGGGCATCAGCCAACATTGCAATTCTCAGATTGCTGACTTTTTTAGTAGTTTCAATCACATACTCTACCTCTGCCACATGGTGCGCTTGGTACCACCCGTTAAGCAAATAAATCAAACTCAAGACTATCGCCGCCTGACCGGCATAATAGCGTTTAAAGCTCTGCCGCCACGCCTTCTGTCCCAACCATGATAAGCCATCACAGCCCGCCCAAATCAGCACCACATAAAACAAAGCAATCACGGCATTCATAAAGCCAAGAACATAAACGACACCACCAAATATCACCGCCACCAGCAAAATTGCCGCACTCAACCGCCGCACTTTAACCAGAAACATCCGCCGCCATATATCAAACCGCCCAATGCGCCAGCCCAAATATGCCGCACCCAGCACACTAAAAGCCATCATGCTTATTTCCAACAACTGCCAAAAAGACATTTTATTCCTCTAAACTTACCTATATTCACTTTCCCTATAATAATATTTTCACTCTACAACTTTAGGATAAGATTAGCAAGTTATTAACCACTCTTAATTAGAGTATTTAATATATTATATTTTACGGAGAAAATCATGAGCATCATAAGCATTGTCAAAGCCGCCATTATCAAGGAAAAAACCATGATCGATCACTGGTTTGAACTTGATGAACGCCTGCGTTTTATCACCATGGCCTCGCTCAACATGGTACTCCGCTACCTTATATTTATTCTGCTAAGCTTAGCCTTTGGCAGCATCCACTACCAGTTCAATCTTTTACTTATGTGGCTGTTATCCTCCTTCATTGCTTTTTACTCTTACAAAAAGCTTGTTTTTGACACCCAAGGCAACCACTTGCAAGAATACCTCAAAAGCATAGGCATCTGGATATTGAGCTATATTATTAACGCCGCTCTTTTATCTTTATTAGTCAGCCGCCTGCAATGGAATCTCTATCTGGCTCAAGGTGCCGCCATCGGGGTTTTGCTGATAAGCAATTACCTTTTGTTCAAGCACTTTGCCTTCCGTCGCCCTGCCCCGCTCAGCTTATGGGAAAAAATCCTTAGCATGTTTGATATTGTTAAAACCAAACCCTAGCCCTAATGGTTTAGCTTAGCAAACAATAACTCATCACGATAAGCACCATAAGCATATCGCGCTTCTCGCATAGTACCTTCCAGCTCAAACCCGCACCGTTTAGCTACCGCAGCTGAAGCTTTATTGTTTACATCACAAGTAATAATCAACCGATGTATACCTCGTTGAAAGAGCTCCTTTTCCAACAATCGTACCACTTCGGTAATATATCCATGACCAACCTTATCTTTACCCAAATAATATCCATACTCAGCAAAATGATGCAAATAAGATACGGTATGAATTCCCCCTGCTCCAACCAACTTGCCGGTATTTTTATCTAAATACACATACTCAAAGGAGTCTTGTTTTTTCCAATTATCCAAAAATATATCAGTCACATTTTTGACATCATCAAGCGAGCGCGTATCATCAACCCAAAACAAATACTCACGCAAAAACTCTCTTGAACCATCAATCAAACTCCACAACTCTTCATCAAAATCATGAGTTCTCTGTTGCAAAATCACTTTTTCACCGACAATTTTTTCCGGCAATGAGAACTTTTCCAGCTTTTTATTACCCAAATCAATCATAAACCCAGCCCTTTCTATACTGTTTGTCTCCAGCATAAAAGTCAGTTAGGGCAAAGTCAACTAAAAAAAACTCTAATATTTTCCGGCCATTGCCTTATAAATATAATTTTCGTTTTTGATAATCTGATACTTTTGCTGTACCAAATCTTTCTGCAAAGCATTTTCGCTGTATATGGCTTGCAAATAATCCCTAAATTCGACTTTACCGTTATTGTATCGCTCTTTATAATATTGGGTGATTAGAATTGAATTTTTATAATTTTCATCAATATTATCAAAGCTTTGGTTAGCTTTTTCATAAGCCAGATAATAATAAGCCACCTCATTTACGGCCTGATTCAGCACATCATTAAAATCAATCACCGCGATTTGATACTCCGCTTCTGAAATTTTAATATTGTTTTTTACGCGCGTCCAATCCAAAAACGGCAAATCGACAGCCAAGCTTCCCATTACAAACGGAAAATCGAAGGTTGTACGCGCCTTGTCTGAAGATGACGACAACGCCGTCCGCAAAGATATATTAGGATACCAGTTTTTATCTTCAGCCTCCAAGGTTTCAAAAGACTTCTGCAAGCGGTACTGACTGGCCAACAAATCCGGACGATTAGCCAACACCGACAACGGCACATCAAGATTTACGCCCAAAGTTTTCTGTTGCAAAATATCCCCGAATTTTATTCCCAGAGGCTCTTCCTGCCTAATACTCAAAATATTTTTCAAAGATGTTTCCATCTCTTTAAACTGGGTTTCCAGCGTCAAAAGGCGGTTTTGCTCGGATAACAAACTCTGCTTAGCTTCCAAATATTCAACATTATCCGCCTTACCTGTTTTGTACTTAGCCTCGGCAATATCGCGAATATCCTCATACATTTTCACATTTTGCCGGCTCAAATCAATTGAGTTGCTGATATACTCCAGATTAAAGAATAAATCCACCACACTGTTTACTAACGATAATTTCGCCGTTTCTTTATCTAAAATCGTTGCCTGATACTCAAACTCCTGAGCATTTTGCAAATTGCGTATTTTGCCGTATAAATCGACCTCATACCCCAGCCCGATTTCCCCTGAAAAATTGTTGGAAACATTATCACTGGTATCAATTCTGCGTTGCCCGCTGGCTCCCAAATCCCCTGACAGCGTCGGGAACAAATCCGCCGTTGCCAAATTCAACCGATATAATTCTTGGTTAATTTTCAACGCCGCTTTCAAATAGTCCGGATTATTTTGCAGCGCCATATTGACCAACTTATTTAGTTCAGCATTATTATACTGCGTCCACCACTCGGCATTAGCCTTATACTTTTCCTGAATCTCTCGAGTATAATTCAACTCATCTGCTACGTTTGGCGTAGCCACACGCTGTGTTGCACAACTTGTTGACACCAGCAGCATCGCCGTAAAAAGAGCTATATTAAGTACATTTTTCTTCATTTTATTCACTCGCCAAAGCATCTATCGGGTTCAGGTTTGAGGCATTCTTCGCCGGCATATATCCAAAGATAATTCCGATTGCCGAAGAACAAACCAAAGCCAACACAATAGACGCGGTTGAAAAAATCATACCGAAATCTTCCGAAAAAGTATTAAACCCAACACCGATTAACATCGACAGCGCCACTCCCATAAAACCGCCGACCAAACAAATCAAAATCGCCTCAATCAAAAACTGCTGCAAAATATCTTCCTGCTTGGCACCGATAGCCATACGAATGCCGATTTCTTTGGTTCTTTCGGTTACTGATACCAACATAATATTCATCACGCCGATACCACCCACAATCAATGAAATCACCGCAATACTGGCAATCAACAATTTCATGGTATTGGTGGCGCTCTCCACCGTCTGTTTAATACTGTCGCTGTTAATCATAAAAAAGTCTTTTGTACCATGAAGCGATGTCAAAATATTTTCAATACTTTCCTCTGCCACTTGCGAGTTCACGGCATCGGCAATTTTCACGGTAATTGAGTTAATATCGGTACTTCCGTTAATCTTATACATTGCGGTTGTATAAGGCACCCACAAGTTCATAGAATCAGAGTTCGGACCGGCATTATTCTCTTCCTCAGTAATGCCGATAACTTTTAACGGCTTTTTATTAAAGATAATAATCTCCCCAACTGGGTTTGGCCTGTCCGCAAAAACCTCTTTATATGTATTATGGTCAATCACCACTACCGAGGCCACATTATTAACTTCATCTTGGGTAAAAATCCGCCCCATCAACAGCTTTTTGCCCTTTACATCAAAAAACGAGCTTCCCACGCCTTTGAGCTGCGCCGTAGACGATGTATTGCCAAATACTAATGTTCCACTGGCTGATACACTAGGAGTTGAACTGTCAATAAACCCCTGCTTAGCCAAATAATCCGAGTCACTGACTTTAAGCGTCTTTACTTTTCCGGAGCGCATATCGCCAAAACCCGTTCCCGGCATAATATCAATGGTATTGGTACCCATTGAGTTAATCTGCTCCATAATTTTAGCCTGCGATGCATTACCCAACGCCACCACCGATACAACGGATGCAATACCGATGATAATACCCAACATCGTCAACAAAGAACGCATTTTGTTGGCCAAAATGGCATGGATTGACATACTGAAAGATTCCGCAAACCGATATTTAAACGTTTCCAAACGGCTTTTCTTCACATCAGCCACCTCATTCTCCAACGGGTAGAATTCATCAGCTTTTCGCTCATCAGAAACAATCTCACCGTCTTTAATCTCAATAATCCGGCTGGCTTGAGCGGCAATCTTGCTGTCATGGGTGACCAAAATAATCGTATGCCCCTGCTTGTGCAGATTTTTAATAATCTCCATCACCATTTCGCCGCTTTTTGAATCCAGCGCACCGGTAGGCTCATCTGCCAAAATAATCTCCCCGCCGTTCATCAAAGCTCGCGCAATACTAACGCGTTGCTGCTGCCCGCCGGAAAGCTCATTCGGCTTATTACCAAGCTTGCTGCCAAGCTCCAGCTTTTTCAGCAACTCAATGGCTCTCTGAGTACGACGTTCTTCCCCCATGCCTAAATATATCGCCGGCAGCGCCGCATTTTCACGGGCATTAAGACTTGATAACAAATTGTAGCGCTGGAAAATAAAACCAAACGTCTTACAACGCAGCTCTGCCAACTGATTACGGGTCATCTTGCCGACCTCGGTATTATTAATTTTATAAGAACCTGAAGTCGGGGTATCCAAACACCCGATAATATTCATCAAAGTAGACTTTCCGGAGCCGGACTGCCCGATAATCGCCACAAAGTCACCCTTTTCTACCGAAAAGTTAATCCCTTTCAGCACATGGACACGGTTTTTAGCGTTTCCGAAAAATTTATGAATATTGCTCAGTTCCAAAATTTTCATACTTAGAATCCTCTTCTCGGGCCTCTGGCACTCATTGCCTTATCCGAAATCTCTGCCGAAGACATCTGCGCAATCACCACTTCATCATTTTCTTTAAGTGCGCCTTTTACCTCAATATTCAAGCCATCAGATACTCCGGTCTCGACCATTACCTTGACTACTACGCCTTGCGGGTTCAATACCTCCACATACTTGCCGTCATTGCTACCCTTAACCGCGGTTACCGGTACGGTCAGCACATCTTCGGCGCTGTCAACATAAATCACGTTCTGCGTCGTCATTCCAATGCGCAACAATCCATCCGGATTAGGCACCAACAAACGCCCGTAGTAATAAATAGCCTCGCTGGCTTCCACCACTTCGGTATATTCACCGTTGCTCAACAGCGTCAACCCTGGGTCGATTGACTTCAACGTTGTTTCAAACACATCGGTCATATTGGCTAATACCGAATAAGTTACTTTAACCCCCGGCTTAATATTACCGATATCCCCTTCCGAAATTTCAATCAGTATCTCCATCTGGCTCAAATCGGCAATCTGCACGATAGTCGGCGTATTCATTGCCGCGTTTACGGTCTGCCCTTCTTTAACGGGGATTGACACCACCGTACCATCAAGAGGGGAAGTAATTTTGGTATATCCCAAATTGGTCTCTGCCGTACTCAAAGATATCTCGGTTTCTTTGATTGAAGCCTCCAACTCCGTCACCTTAGACTTTGCGGTTTCATAAGTATTCTGAGCATTTTCCAAATCTTCGGTAGAGGCAGCATTTTTCTTTTTCAGCGCGGCAGTACGGTCATATTGCTTTTTAGCTACATCTAAAGACACTTTAGCCGCCGACAGCTGAGCCTGATAGCTGTTCAGTCTGGCTTTATTAATATCCACATCGTTTTGCTGAGTTGTGGAATCAATCTGGGCAATCATATCACCTTTTTTAACTTGCTGACCGATAGTCACATACAGCTTTTCAATTTTACCGGAAGCCTGAGCACCGACGGTAACCAGCTCGCTGGCGCGAACCTCACCGGTAGCATTCACCACTTTTTGTATGTCTTGGCGCTTAACCGGCTCGGTAATATAGACTACGCCGTCGCCCGAATTTCCCCAATAAGCATATCCGCCCCATCCAAGCAACAGCAGCAAGACCAGCATCAACAATTTTTTATGAGCACTCAAAAAAGCTTTACTCTTACCCATTTGTCATCTCTTTTATTCAAATTGCCTAAAAATATCACGTTATCTAAATATGTAAACGACAATGATTAACAAAATGTTCAAAAAAAAATTATATTCGCCAACAAAAAAAGCCCTTCCACAAAGGGAAAGGCTTTAAGTGGTGGGCCCTGATGGACTCGAACCAACGACCAGACCGTTATGAGCGGCCTGCTCTAACCAACTGAGCTAAGGGCCCGACAACGCCTAACAACATAAATTAAACTCACCATTTAGTCAAGCCCTTATTTAAAATAATTCCACATTTTAGAATACCACCACAACCACATATAATCATAATTTTAATATTTAACAAGTAATATACTTATTTATATAACTTAATAAAACAAACCTTACTTTCACTAATTATATTTTTTGCAATCATATCTCTAGCATCTTTTTCTGGTCCGTTTGATGTCACAAAAATAAAATCTACATCATTAGAAACATATTCCGAAGATTTTGTTTTAATTCCATAAAAATCAAACCTTTTATATTTATCATAAACATCCTTTAATCTTGCATTAGGATAATTTTTCTTACAATATTCCACAATCATTTCAGACATTTGTGTTACTCCCCAAATACTATAAGTATAAGGAGCATTTTTATCTTTCATATTATTTTCCATAAAACGCAAATAAGGTAAAAAAGGATCAATCTCATATTTCTTCTGTTCTCTATCCAGCCAAAAAGAAGTCAACAATTGCATTTCGGGAAAAGTCTCAAAAGGAGATTTCAATCTTTTAACAGTCAATTCAGTTAATAACTTCCTTGGATATTCAATATCAACTTTTTCAGGAAAACCCTTTATAGAACTCAAGGTATCTGAGGTATAAATTTTTAACAATTTATCAATCCAAGCAAAACGATATGATAAAATATTTTTAACACAAATTACCGGAATTCCCGCAGCCAAACATGGTACACTGCAATGCAATAAAGGAGTTATAACACATTTAGCGTTATTAATATACATATCATACTGTTCTTGCATTTTTTTCTTAGGATCTACAGATAAATCTGTAATAAAATGAGAAGTCACCTCTAAATTTTCTTTCAAAAACTCGGGTAATTTTTCAATATCTTCCGCAGCCAAATCAACAGCATAAACTTTTTTATATTCCTTTTGCTCTCTATCAGGAAATGTCAAGGTAATACAACCAGCCAAATAAGCCGCTATATTATATTTGCACATTGTCCGATATGTTCGCTCATCTCTACATCCCACAGGCTCATGTTTTTTAAAAAATGCCACTTCTTGATCTGTAAAAAAATCTTTAGCAATACTTAGTCCCAAAAACACAGGTGTAATTTTTTCCGAAAACCGTCCGGCCCACCCATTTTCGGAATAATCAACCATGGCCAAAGATACAGGAAGAACAACCTCTTTTCCATCGTATGTAGCTAAGTCATTTTTATTAATATAACATATTTCTTTTTCAGAAAGATTAAAACGATCCTTATATATCTTATCAAGAGCAATAAGCTGTACATTATCACCTAAATTTTGCACACCTCTTGAAGAAAACAACATATTCGCATAATACATAAAACTGCAACCCTAATAAAAAAAATCAAAAAAATTAAAATATTTATAACAGAGTATGACAAAAAAACATCCATCGTCAAACAAAATAATTAACATTTCCACAAAAAAAACCTCCGTAAATCATCAGATTTACAGAGGTTGTTTCAACTAGCACTTAATAATTTCACCATTCAAATAGCGATAATCCTCATCTACAAAACGGCCCAGCTCATCATGCATGGTAAAAGTTTCACCGTCTTTGATTTCCTTGAACTCCGCAATTTCATCTCGGCGATGCATCCGACACATGTGCAAAGTTTTGTTTGCAAAAGCCTTAACATATACCACAGCCTTGATGCATTCACCGGTAGGCAACATTCCATCAAAATCACAAGCAAAACATGGGCATCCGACCAAATCATCATCACCGCGATTCAGCCACCCTAACTTCACACCATACTCATGTGTTCCGGGAATTTCTTCCCCACAAGCATCTTTTTCAGCAGGCGTAGCAACCAGTTCATTGTCAATCATATTAGCCGACAACATCGCCACCATTGCCCCCAAAGCCTCTTCAGAGGACTTAATTACTAATTTTCTAGTTTCCATAATACAATTATAAATTAAATAATAACCAAAACAGTCCCAAAATAGAACTCTAAATCTTTTTTGTCAAACAAAAAAATGTCATTAAAATCAACTTTTAATAACGCTTTTCATTACAACAAAATTTAAGAGAACCAAGATTTTTTAAAAATCACTTGCCCTCCGCGCCATACTCTAAGCTCCACATGGTCGTCAAACTGCTGGACATCAGCATAATAACCAATTTCGCCGATTTTACCCAGCCGCAAAGGATTATCTTCTTCCCACTCCATTTGGGCAATTCCATATACAGCCAAAACGACACATGCCTCTCGCTCATCAAAAACCATCTCACCGTTCAAATCCAATTCCGTAACCAAATGTTTTTTATACTTAATCACATATAATTCAGCATATTTTGCATTCCACACAAATTGAACTTTAAGCTCGGGGATAGACACCACATCATCACTAGGCAAAACATAACGCCACTTTGTATGGCATTCCTCTTGATAGTTTTCAACATCCTGCGCTTCAATACTTGCCGCGCCCACAAACAGCGCCGCACATAACAATATATTTTTCATAATACAACTAAAATAATTAATAAACCCTGCCGTTATATCACATTTTGTTTATTCGTCTACAATTTTATTTACCATCAACACAAAAAAAATGAGGCTTTGCCCAAGGCAAAACCTCATCAATAATGTTTACTTACTTTTTCTGCGCCATTTTCAAATACCGTACTTAAAGTTCTATCCAGCCATTTATCTGGATACAAAAAAATCCCGAAGACCTAAAACCTCGGGATTTTCCATCTTTATTTAATAAGTTACTGATCCAAGAATGAACGCAACTTGCGCGAACGGCTCGGATGTTTAAGTTTACGCAAAGCCTTCGCCTCAATCTGACGAATACGCTCACGCGTAACATTAAACTGCTGTCCAACCTCTTCCAAAGTATGATCAGTATTCATACCAATACCAAAGCGCATACGCAGCACCCTTTCCTCACGCGGCGTCAAAGAAGACAAAATGCGCGTACAAGTTTCTTTCAAGTTAGAATGAATTGCCGAATCCAAAGGCTGCAAAGCACTCTCATCCGCAATAAAATCACCCAAAGAAGAGTCTTCCTCATCACCGACCGGAGCCTCCAAAGATACCGGCTCTTTAGCAATTTTCATCACTTTACGAACTTTCTCAATCGGCATAGACAAACGCTTAGCCACCTCTTCCGGCGTCGGCTCGCGTCCCATTTCTGCCAACATCTGACGTGAAGTACGAACCAACTTGTTAATCGTTTCAATCATATGTACCGGAATACGAATGGTGCGCGCTTGGTCTGCAATCGAACGCGTAATCGCCTGACGTATCCACCAAGTAGCATAGGTTGAAAACTTATAACCACGGCGATACTCAAATTTATCAACGGCTTTCATCAAGCCGATATTTCCTTCTTGAATCAAATCAAGAAACTGCAAACCGCGATTGGTGTACTTTTTAGCAATTGAAATCACCAAGCGCAAGTTAGCCTCAATCATTTCTTTTTTAGCACGTTCGGCCTCACGCTCACCTTTTTTAATGGTATCAACCATACGGCGATATTCATTAATCGGCAACCCGCATTCTGAAGCCATATTGGCAATAGATTCACGCAATTCTACGATTTCATTGCCATATTTTTCAACAAATGCTTTCCAGTGCTTATCAGATTTTTTAGATATTTTTTCCAACCACTTCGGATCAAGCTCCGACTTTTGATAAGCCACCAAGAAGTCTTCACGTTTAACTTTGCAAGACAAAGCATAACGCAACAATTTGCCTTCCAGCCCCATCAAGCGACGGTTCAGTTCATTAAGTTGTTCGACCAACTGCTCAATTCTTGAAGCATTCAAATGAATAGAGCTCATCAGTTCAACCAATTCGCGTTTAACTTGCAAATATTTTTTTTCTGTTGCTGATGAAAGCTTTTTACCGGCAATAATAGCCTCAATACGCTGACATTGAATTTTCTTCAAATCATCATAATAGCTGGATATTTTGGTCAAGATTTCCAATACCGGCTGCATCAAAGCTTCTTCCATGGCAGCGACCGAAGCAGCGGTACGACCGCCCACACCTTCCTCGTCATCGACATCGCCTTCTTCGCCATTGGTTTCATCTTCGTTTTCAGCATCTAAAGCCGCGGCATCGTCATCATCTTCGTCTTCTTCATCTTCGACGGTATCTTCAAGGTCAATATCGCCTTCCAAATCTTCATCAATATCATCAAGATTTTCTTTATCTTCAAGTTCTTCGGCAACTTTTTCCAGATCATCGACCTGAGTTTCATCATCATCATAAGCCAAAGCCTCAGCATCGTCGCCATACATCATTTCCAAATCGACAATATCACGCAGCTGCATTTTGCCTTCGACTAAATCATCACGCCAAGCAGCAATAGCTTTCAGGGTCATTGGGCTTTCGCACAAACCGTCAATCATAACGGTTTTACCGGCTTCAATACGTTTAGCGATAGCGATTTCCCCTTCACGAGACAACAGCTCAACGCAACCCATTTCCTTCAGATACATTCTGACTGGATCATCGGATCGTCCAAGTTCTTTTTCATCGAAGTTACCGGAATCTTCATAATCCTCAACAACATCTTCTTCCTCATTATCGCCGGCATCGGCATCAGCTTCTGACACAATACTAATTCCCAAATCAGAGATTTCGGTCATAATATCTTCAATCTGTTCAGAAGATTCGCGTTCCGGAGGCAATGCACGATTAAGCTCTTCCATAGTAATATAACCGCGCGCTTTACCTTTATCAATCAGACGTTTCACCGCACTACCCAAAGAATCAATCAACGGGGCATCAGCGGCATTACCATCATAAAAATCTTGATTATCAATATCTGACATGACATTCCTTAAAATCGATTTTAAAAACGAACACCGGAGCCATACGACTCCTAAAATTTGCTAGCTGGCAACCTTTTAATATTTTTTCATTAATTTGTCAAGTGTTGTATATTTAAAAGATTCGAAAAATTTTCTAGCACAACTTTCTAAAATATTAGTTAATCACTCAAATTTCCGCTTTCAATAAGAGCCTGGCGTTCTTTTTTCAAATTTTGATAATAAGCATAATCTTCTTCAGAAAAACTTTCAGCATTGGACAGTTTGTTCAAACATTCCTTAATTTCACCGTCTAACTGCCGCACTTGCACTTCCAGCATTTTGGTCTCAATTTCTTTTCGCAGAGTATTGAGCATCGGTTTTTGGAGCTTAAACATTTTGAGCTCCCACAAAGCAGCTAAAATTTTAGCCATTCCTTGTTGTTTGAGCTTTTCGCAAAATTCTTCTGATGTCAGACTACCCTCTTCTTCTGCGTCAACATAAACAGAGGTCATCACTTCAAACAATTTCTGCCACTCTGATGATGGCATCGCAAACATCGACATTTTTTCCTCAAACTCGCCGACCAATTCCGGATAATATAACATTGCCGACAAAATAAACTTCACCACCAACTCATCCAAACTAGTCTTCGGCCGAACGACTTCAACTCTCACCCCCTGAACTACATCAGCTCCATTACGCTTACCATTCCGCGGAGTAAAGTTTTTATTTTTAGCATAAGACTGCTTCCAAGCTCCACGTCCTAATTCATTATAGACGCGTTCTTTCATCGCCTGTTGATAATAACCTTTGATCTGTTCATCGGTTATTTTAGCAACTTCTTCAAAAATATTTTTTTCAATTAAAGCTTTTTGCTCTGGTGTTGCGGATGGCACATTTTCGGTATTTTTCTTCCACAACAAGTCCACCAAAGGCATCGTATTCTGCAAATACTCGGCAAAAGCATCATGCCCTTTGTCTTTCAAAAACTCATCCGGATCTTGCTTGTCCGGTAAAAAAACATATTTGAGCGAATACCCCGGCTTCAAGATTGGTAAAGCCCTGTCCACCGAACGGATAGCCGCCTTAATACCGGCACCGTCGCCATCAAAACACAAAGTCGGCTCATTACATACCTTCCACGCTTCAGCAATCTGATCTTCGGTCAAAGCCGTACCTAACGGCGCCACCGCATATTCAAAGCCATATTTGCTCAGCGCAATCACGTCCATATACCCTTCGCAAACAATAATATTTTTGGCTTCATAGCCTTTTTCTCGTGCATTGTTTAGATTATACAGTACATGGCGCTTGTTAAAAATTGGCGTTTCCGGAGAGTTCAAATACTTAGGCTGCCCATCATTCATCACCCTCCCACCAAAGGCAATCGGACGGTTAGCCTTATCAAAAATCGGAATAATCACCCTATCGCGAAAAAAATCAAACACCCGATTAGAGCCTTCGCGTGACGACATTGCCGCCAAACCAAGCTCCATCATCTCATGCTCGCTCACTCCTTTGGATGCTAGCCAAGCCTTCAAACCATTATTCGCCGGCGCATATCCCAAGCGAAACTTACTTAAGATGGCATCATCAAAACCGCGATTATAAAAATACTCCAAACCATGGCGGCCTTCCGGCAGGCGCAGACAACGCTCAAAATATTGCACTGCCATTTCCATAATTTCATATAAATTTTTGCGTTCTTCGGCTTGAGCACTTTTTTCATGTGAAAGTTTAGGCATTTCCAAGCCGGCTTTATCAGCCAACTTTTTCAGAGCCTCCAGAAACGGTAGCCCGTTAGCCTCCATTTCAAACTTAACAATATCACCATGCGCCCCACAGCCAAAACAGTGATAAAATCCTTTAGCCTCATTAACAGTAAACGATGGTGTTTTTTCATTATGGAATGGACAGCAGGCTTGATATTCTCGACCTTTACGTATCAGCTTAACCTTAGCTCCGACCACATCCACAATCGAAACCTTAGCCCTCAGCTCCTCAATAAACTTCTGCAAATCAGCCATAAGAACTCCAGCCTGCTACCTTTAGTCACCTGCAAGCCCTAGAACAAAGTCTTAATAATACCTGAAACCTTGCCCATATCCATCTGACCTGCATATTTTGCCTTCAACGCGCCCATAATTTTACCCATATCTTTCATTGAAGACGCACCGGTTTCAGCAACCACGGCTTTAACCGCAGCCAGCATTTCCTCATCATTCATCTGCTTAGGCAAAAACGTTTCAATAACGGCAATCTCAGCCTGTTCTTTGTCAGCCAAATCCTGACGATTACCTTTCAAATACATATCAATAGAATCGCGACGCTGTTTAATCATATTCTGCATCATAGACATCAAATCAGTTTCTGAAGCCTCTTTCAGACCTTTACCTCTGGCATCAACATCTTTTTCCTTCATACCGGCAATAATCAAACGAATAGCTCCGACTTTTTGAGTATCTTTAGCCAACATAGATTCTTTTAAAGCCTTTTGCAAATCTTCTCTTAACATTTCAACCTCCATATACAATAAAACAAATTGTTCTTAAGATAATCGTATTCGCACCAAATTGCAAGCTCTTTAATCAACGGCCTCCGCGAGAATTCAAAATTGGTTGATTCCCGCCAATCACTCGGCCAATTTCTGCCACAACCGTATTAGCGTTAAACACAATCCCCTGTATTCCAAGTTTTTGAGCTGTCAACACATTTTTAGGCTTGTCATCAACAAACATCATTTCCTTAAACTCACATCCCAACCGCTCACGAACTGCATCATAAATTTCAGGTTCGGGCTTCAATAATCCCAATTCATAAGATGTAAAGCGGCGCTCCGGCGGAATAATATCATCAACACGCGCTGTTGTGGCTAAAATCGGCAAAGCATTTGATAGCACACAGTTTTTTATGCCTTTTTTATCCAGTTCCAACATAACCTGACGTGTTTCTCTATAATGAGCTCCCACTCCTTGATGTAAAGCTTTGTTTATCTCCAATTTATTTTTAAGGTTATGAGGCACACTATAAAATTCTTCTAAATCTTGACACACTTTATCATACGACACATTGCCTCGCATATAGTCATTAAAGCTGAACTTACCTTTCCGTGCCTCAAACAATTGCTTATCAAGAGTTTTCTCAGCCACCCACTGATGCAAAGGCTCTAAAGAATAATCATAAATAACATTACCAACATCCCAAACACAAAACTTAATCATCTCAACCCTCACCAGTCAAAAAAAGCCCCGATTATGGGGCTATTCTACAATTTTCGCATTGGACGAACCAAACACTTAGCTTCCGGACTGATATAACCGATAATATTTCCTCCGGCCACATCCGCGATACAGCAACCATCGCTGCCATCACCGCTTTCAACCCAATATTTTCCTTGGCTCAATGGTTTGGCATTTCCGTTAATCAGCTCTCTATTGACATTCTCCTTGTCATACATACAAATATCATGCCAAATTTCAATAGAACCGAGCTGAAAAGCCCCTCCTCTAAGCTTTTGCGCTGCACAAAAATTCTTGGCTTCGGCATAAGTCATCGGTTTTGAAGCATCTTCTTCACCCAACAACCATCCATGATAAACCGCACCCTTAGCCAAACCTTTCTGCTTCCAATCCGAATTTTCAATACAATCTTTCGTTTTCATAAACATAATTATTTAATAACATAAGAATTCAAATTTGCTTTATTAATACCCCCGTTTTCTTCAAAAGTAAAGAGTTTAATTAAAACTAAAAATAATACCTCAAGCCGAGCATTCCTTCATCAACATCATACTTACCGCGATTTTGCTCATATTTATATTCCGCCGCCAAGGCCCAATCTTTTGCCAAGGCATACGAAACTTCAGCATTATATTTAATTTTGCAACCATAATTGGTTGTCGCCCATATCTGCTCTGCCTGTGCCAACACTCTCCATTTGCCCCAATCGGCAAACATTCCGACTGCAGCTCCCAACCCCAAATATTGATTATGGGGCAAAAACCCGCCATAAGCAGCATGATTATTCAGCATCACAAACCAATAAGTATTCTCCCACGGCTCAAAAGTAAAACCTCCGCCGACCACCAAATTAGACACATACCCCTCATCGCCGCTTTCGGGATTAATCTCTCGGTTAATCCCCCATTGAATGTTATAGGAATACGGCATAAACATATCATTCACCGGTGATAAGGATTTAATTCCCAAAATATCAAAATCCTGCAACACATACTTATCTTCATTATCATAATGGCGCATTTTCAGGTTCAAAAAATTAATTTCGGCACCACTTAGCAAACCATACCCGTTATCAGTCAAAGAATGATACGCCGGCCTTACTTGAATTTCTTGAAAAGCCTGCCCATTACGCACACCTGCCCCCACGACCAACCTTTTGGACTCATGTGCATTCATCGGCTTTTCTCCGTTGGTTAGCGGGTTAAAGTTATCTTTTACTTTAATATTATTGCGTGCCATCAGTAATTTAAAACTACGCTGACGATAATCCGATAACTCCAAATCTCCGGCCACTTGCTGGTATTGCACATATTGATAAGCCGCCTCCGCCGCTCCGGCCTTTTCTGCCCCGTCAAGCCCATCAAAATTGTAATTTTGCTCTTTAATTGCCGCCACAAACGCTTTTTTCTGCGATTCATTCATCTGCTTATATTGATTAATGATTTTTGCATGACGTGAAGGCCGATAATTAACGCTTTTCACCAACCCCGGCTTCCGATACACCGCTTTGAGTGTATCCAACGGAATAGCTTGCACCGGAAACTCATCAGCCAACTGCAAAGATGGCCGTACCGCATCCAGCATTTCTAATAGCATATAAGAGCAATTTTGCGAAAAAAAGTAATATCTTGTTTGGGTATGCCCAATCTCCCACAAATGAGCCACAAACATCTCCTGCTCTTCTTGGGTCAAGTCTAGATTTAGCTCCCAAATATCTCTGTTTTCGATGTTATTATAAGTATTTATCGTATCATAATAAGGTTTTACGGTAAAACCTCCGTAATATCCTCCGGTCAACCCCAACACTGCGTATAGAGCCCCCGGATTAGGTCCCGTAAAAGCTCCGTAGTTCATACCATGAGCCAACAATTGCGTACCTTTGCGTCCGGTATCAATCCTCACCAACGTATGCCCAAACAACGACGATGGATTGTTCATATACGCATCCGTAAACAGCAATGTTACTCCGGCCGGATGCAAATCTTTCACAAATTGTTGATATTCCTCACATTTAGGATAATCAGCATTCACCCACCCTTGTTTTTTCAAATATTGATACCGCGCCGGAAACAAACAAATTTTTTCTTTATCTTTAGCTTCCTCAAAAAGCTTTATACTCGCTTGCAACTCGCTGACAGGATTCGTTCTGCCATCTTCGGCCAAATAAAAAGATTCGCTGTCGATTGTCCCCTCATAACCACCAAACATCTGTGGACGATAATGTACCAAAGCCAGCCATTCAGTAGTTACCTCAGGCTTTTCTTTTGCCGCCAAGTCCCACGGCCAAGCAGCAGCTGCCGCGGCCATCAACAAAAACATTTTTTTCATATAAATCAACTGACAGCCCATCAAATTGCAAGTTTTTGCTTAACATAAAACAACAGGGCGGAAACCTGCCGACTTAATCGCACCTTCCACCCTGTTCGCTCATTTTTGCATAAAATTATTACCTTTTATGCCTTCATAACTTCAAACAAAGCTACGGTAACCGAAACCGCATCAACATTTTCTGAAGAGAAGATATAAGCAAAATTCTGCTGAGATTTCTCACCCAAAGTCTTGCTGTCTACATTCAAAATACCGGCCAAGGTATCAATGGTTTCACCCTCGCCTTTAGCGGCATCCATAGCATACTGCTCCATATTATTTTCAATGAAAGCCAGTACCATTTTCTGAGTACCGCCGGTGATTCGTCCGTTCGGATCGCAACCAGAAGTACCAAAGGTAATACCAAAAGTCTGAGTACCAAACGATGTATTGGTTGTAGCTGCCAAAATCTGCGGTACGCGACCCTGCTGACCTCTCCACGCCATAGAACCCAAGCCGCAACCGGTACTATCAATTGCCGAAGCATTTGAAGAAACTAACATTGCACCACAAAGCAAAGATGCCAAAACCGTTTTTTTCATAAACATTCTCCAATAATGTTAAAGATACCTCATCAGGTTATCACAATGAATTTGATTGTATACAACAAAGATATTTTTTCCCCTCAAATTTTATCTTTTATCCCCTTTTTAGGCATAAAACACTTGCACAATTATTTTTTTGTGCTATATTAAAATAATTGAAATTACCTATATGGCTGTGACCGGTTGATTCCTGTCGCAGTTTAATTTTTCTAACTTTTTTGAAGTAACCGCTCCCTGCCCTTTGGCCAGGGACATAGATTTTTGAGGTGTAAAATGGAGAAGTTTCCTTTAACTAAACAAGGCTATACTGAACTTGAAGCCGAATTAAAAAGACTAAAATCTGAAGATCGCCCTAACATCATTGCGGCCATTGCCGAGGCACGCTCGCACGGTGATTTGTCAGAAAATGCTGAATATTCTGCCGCCAAGGAAAAACAAAGCTTTATAGAAGGACGCATCCAAGAGCTTGAAGCCGTAATCAGCCGTGCCCAAGTCATTGATCCCTCACAAAACAAAGGCAGCGTCATCCGTTTTGGCGCAACCGTTATTGTAGTTGATGAAGCCACTGATGAAGAAAAACAATACCAAATCGTCGGTGACTATGAGGCTGATATTGAAAAGAACAAAATCTCGCTGTCTTCACCATTGGCTAAAGCCCTCATTGGCAAAGAAACCGGAGATATCGCTGAATATATGGCCCCCGGCGGCAAAAAGTCTTTTGAAGTATTAGATGTGATTTATCAATAAAAAATCATTTAAAATTTGCTTTAAAAAGGTTATAAAGAGTTGGAATAGTACCAACTCTTTATTTTTTATATGCAGAGGAGCAAATTTCAATGTCTGATTACCAAACCTCCGTACTTATCATCGGCTCCGGCCCATCTGGCTATACAGCCGGTATTTATGCCGCCAGAGCAGGACTCAAACCCTTAATATTTACCGGTCCGCAAACCGGAGGCCAACTTACCTTAACCACAGAGATTGAGAACTTCCCCGGTTTTCCGGAACCCATCTCCGGCCCTGAATTAATGAGCCGTATGCGCCAACAAGCTGAAAACGTAGGCGTCCAAATCATTGAAGACAAAATCATCAAGGTTGACCTCAGCACTCGCCCCTTTATCTGCCAATCTGAAAACGGACACCACATCAGCGCTGACAGCATCATTATCTCCACCGGCGCCACCGCTCGTTGGCTTGGGCTTGAAAGTGAGAGCAAATTTTTAGGTTTTGGCGTATCAGGCTGTGCCACCTGCGACGGATTTTTCTACCGCAATAAAGATGTAGCCGTTATCGGCGGCGGCAACACCGCCGTTGATGAAGCCCTCTACCTCACCAACTTTGCTCGTTCGGTTACTTTAATCCACCGCCGCGATGCTCTGCGTGCTGACCAAACTCTGCAAACCCGCTTGTTTAACAACCCTAAGATTACGGTTGAATGGGACAGCGTTGTTGATGAATTTGTCGGTACTGACACACCCAAATCGCTGACCGGACTAAAAGTAAAGAATGTAAAAACCGGAGATATTAAAGAAATCAAAGTTGACGGAGCCTTTGTAGCCATCGGGCACCACCCCAACAGCGAGTTGTTTAAAGAATGGCTTGATATTGATGCCGAAGGGTACTTAATCACCCCACCCAACAGCTGCAAAACCAAGATTAACGGTGTTTTTGCAGCCGGAGATGTCCAAGACCCTCATTTCCGTCAAGCCATCGTTGCGGCAGGCTCAGGCTGTATCGCTGCCCTAGAAGCCGAAAAATACCTTAACGAACTCAAAAACAAATAAACCTCTTGAGGCTACCATGAATTTAAATTCCAAGCTTTCAAACTGGGAACAAGCTCGACTCATCACGCCGGCTCAGTCCGCCGCCATCAAAGACTTTGAATGGCACAACAAATCATCATGGCTTCAATACAGCCTGTTATTCATCAGCGCTTTGTGCATTGGCACCGGTATCTTATCCGTCATCGCCAGCAACTGGGATGCTTTATCCGCCAACCTTAAACTTTTGCTGTACTTTATTATTGCCACTGCATCTGCATCATCTGTCTACTACTGCCACCGACAGCACAAACCCTATTGGTTTGAAGCGGCGATTTTAGCCTTTGCTTTTATCATTTTATCAGGCATTGGCTTAATTTCACAAATTTACCAATTACAAGCTGACGGGATGGGAGCTCTATTACTGTGGTCGATACTCTGCCTTCCGTTGCTTTTTTTCAGCCGCAAACCATTTTTTCATGGTATTTGGCTGTTTTTATTTCTGATTGCAGGTTATGATTACTTGCTTTCAATTGCAACAATCAAACAAACCCTTTACAGCTTTAACCTTTATCTCCCCGGTTTAATACCTTGGATATTGCTTTTAAGCATAGCCTTTATCTGCAGCAAACTCACCCCTCAATCTCCGTTTTGCCAAGGGCTAAGATTTTGGTTAGTATATAGCTTTGCCCTCTTGGTTTTAATAAGTGAAGCCCAAGATGAAGACATCTTCACCGGCTATACCTCAATGCCGGCAATTTCCATATCCTTTGCTTGGTTATACTGGGTTGGAGCCATAGTCTTGCTATTTTGCGCCAAAATCTTCGGCCTTGCTAAAATATGGGTCTGGCAGTTTGGTATTCTCTTAGCTTTTAACCTCATATGTTATGCCTTTGGGAATAATGAAATTTTATCCGCCTGCAATACGATTGCCGTTTTGTTGGCACTTAATATATATGCATACCGTCACCATCGCATTAAGTTACTAAACCTAAGCTCGGTTCTTATTGCCTTACGTTTCTTCATCATTTATCTTCAGGTTTTTGATTCGCTGCTTAGTACCGGCATCGGCTTGATAATATCGGGGCTTGTATTTATTGGCATCTCCGTCGCCTGGCACCATATCCATAAACACCTCTCTCATAAACTGCAGGAGGCCTAAATCATGCAAAACAAATCATCATTATTAATCATGGCGCTAAGTTTTCCGTTAATTGCCTTGCTGATTTGGACTATTGCTCTTCACATGCAAATTAAAGATGACCAAAGCGTCATCATTGCAGTAGAAGGCTATGACCCTCGAGATCTTCTGCGCGGGCATTATGTCAATCTAAGCCTTTATTGGGATGCAACAGATATGACACAGTTCCAAAACAGCAACTGTCGCCAAGCTGACTTCAAAAAAACTTATCGTTATTACTTAGATGAAAATGACGGCCCTGCTCTTGATAAATTAATTAACCAGCTAAGACCTTCCATGTCGCTTGAATTCAGCTGTCCAGATGCCGGTTCTCCTCATATTAAACACTTTTATATTGAAGGACAACCTTTTGACAACTGGCTCGCCCAACATTCTTAATTCACAAAAAAAAAAGCCACCCGAAGGTGGCTTTTTTTGAATGGCGCGCTCTAGAGGATTCGAACCTCTGACCCACAGCTTAGAAGGCTGTTGCTCTATCCTGCTGAGCTAAGAGCGCAACAACAAAATGGTCGGGACAGGCGGATTCGAACCGTCGGCATCTTGCTCCCAAAGCAAGCGCTCTACCAGGCTGAGCTATGTCCCGAGTCTTGCGACAACCAATAAGATAACTGCTTTATTTTATTTTGCAAGCATTTTTTTCACAAAAATACTCAATCACAGTTTAGCTCCATCAAATCACCTGCAAAGACTTCAAACTCGCATAATCATATTTACTGATAATTATATGGTCCAACAATAAAATATTAATTGCCTCTAGGGCTTGCTTAATCTGCTTCGTAATCTCCACGTCTGCCCTTGACGGCTTAACATCGCCTGATGGATGATTATGCACCAAAATCAAAGCCGAGGCTTTCTTTTCCATTGCCATTTTAACCACTTCACGCGGATGGATTGCCACCTGGTTAATCGTCCCGCGCTGCATTACCTCTTCCCCGATAACCCGAAACTTCACATCCAGAAAAATAATTCTGAACTCTTCAATATCCAAATGCGACATTTCCGTCCGACAATAATCAATCATCGCATCCCAGTTGCTGATGACCGGAGCATCGGTTGCTGACAATTCCGCCCACGAAAAACGACGCGCCGCTTCTTGAATAACCTTAAGCAACACGGCTGTATTTTCCTTTACCCCGTTTACCTCCACCAACTGCGGGACAGAGGCTTTGGCTGCTCCAGCCAAACTGCCGAACTTCCGCACAATATCTTTGGCAATGGGTTTAACATCGCGCCGCGGAATTGCATAAGTCAACAACAGCTCCAATAGTTCATAATCAGCCATACTTTTGCCACCGCCATTCAAAAAACGGTCGCGCAAACGAGCCCTATGGCCCAAATAGTCCAGAGAGTCCTCAGCCATTGACCTAACTTTCTATTTTATAAGGCGGTTTGTCCAGCCCTTTGGGTGAATAAGTAAACACCTCATATCCGTCTTTGGTAACGCCGAGTGAGTGCTCAAATTGCATTGACAAACTCTTATCCCGCGTAACAGAAGTCCACCCGTCTTTCAAGATTAGGGCATCTTTTTTGCCTTCATTAATCATCGGCTCAATCGTAAAGAACATCCCCTCTTCCAGCACCAAACCGGTACCTTTGCGACCACAGTGCATAACATTCGGCGCATCGTGGAATACCTGTCCCAAGCCATGCCCGCAAAACATATCAACCACCGAATATCCATACTTGTGCGCCCATTCCTCAATCACAGCGCCGATATCACCCAAACGTGCCCCCGGCTTAACGGCATCGATTCCGCGCATCATACATTCATAGGTCACCTCGCACAAGCGCTTAGCCTTAATTTTAGGCTTACCGGCAAAATACATTCGGCTGGTATCTCCATACCACCCGTCAACTATGGCCGTAACATCAATATTCAGGCTGTCTCCATCCAATAGCTTGCGTTCATAGGAAGGAATACCGTGACAAATCACATGGTTAATTGAAATACATACCGACTTTGGATACCCATGATACCCCAAGCAAGCCGGCACCGCCCCGTGTGAAATCATAAACTCACGACACAAATCATCCAACTCACCGGTTGACACCCCTGGCTGAACATAAGGCGTAATATAGTCCAAACATTCTGCGGCCACCTTTCCGGCAACACGCATTTTTTCAAATTCTTCCGGTGTATGCAGCACAATACCGTCTCTTCTGCGAACCGACAATTCATCCTCCTGATACAGATATTCTTGTTTTTACCAAAAGTAATAAACTTATTTCATCAATTTTGCAATCCCCATTTTCACAATATATAACAAAAGCGGGATTTTACTCCCGCTCCATTTGCCATCATCTGATTTCCACACTTAAATTTAGTGCTGAAAGCATCTTAGCACACCCCACAATCAATACCAGTAGTATTCCTAGTATAAATTTCCAATTAAAATTACCCATATCCATACTAGAACGATATCCTAGCAATATCAACATTATACCTAATATCGCCATTCCGATTAATACAACATCAAACACTCTAAAGACTATCGTCCATAAAAACAAAGACATAACAATTATTTTCATAATTACATTTTAATTAATAATTTATTTTACAAAGTAGCCTACCTCTCATTGACAAAATTGTCAACACAAAAAAAGCGAGGCAATCCCCTGCCCCGCATTATCGCTCTCATTTCATCAATACCATCAATACATAATTTCCAATTTATCAATCAATTTAACTTCCTGCGGACTAACCCTGCAACGATACCCATAAAACTTCAATCCGCTTTGCACCTCATCATAAATCTTAGCTGCCGCCACCGGATCTTGATTCCACACGAATCGAATATTAGCACAATCTTCCCTAGGCACCACCAAGAACACAACCGTTTCCGCTCCTTGACGACGCATTTTTTGCATTTCAGCAAACATCTCAATTTCAAAAAAATTAATCATCGACGGAAACACCACCGCCGTCCCTTGTTTATTGAAAATATTTACCACGTATACAAAAGCTTGATGATGTTCATCATCAATCAGCTCAAAATTCACATACTTCAGCTCTTCTCCTGACTGGATTTCCCGAATATATTTATACTCTCCCAACACTTCATCCAGCGCTCCTGACTTAAACGCCTCAGCAAACAGTTGATTTTTATATTTATTATTTACAAATATCCACCCCTCGCCGCAATCTGTCAACTGACACACAAACGGCACTCTGCGTCTTTTTTCTTCTGAAGGCTCAAGCCACACTCTGGCTCCGACTTTATAGAGCTGATTTTTGAGCTCCTGCTCCGGACAAAAAGCCGACACTTCATCTCCGTCATCAAGCATCACATCAACAATAATGTTTTTGTAATTGGCAACAATCTGACCACAGACTAAAGAATCTTCAAACTTCATGCTTCCTCCTTTTCTGTACCCAAACAGCCATCAACAATCTCAGTTCATAGCGCTATCTTCCACCGTCTCGTCCCTTATTTTTCAACGGATTAACCGCTCTTGGCCTGCCTGACTTGGTTCTTTTGACCCTTTCAACCCCGTTAGCATCCAAATAAGTCATCATTTCATCTGGTTCATTGTGCTTGTGGCGATGTTTTGCTTTGTAGCTATCCGCGCTTTGCTTAATAAGAGCCTTTTTTTCTTCTGGGCTAAGTCGTTTTTTCTCTTTTCGAGAGAGTTTAATTTTTCGTTCACGATTTGACTCATAGACATTTCCATCGTCTCTGTCATCAAACAATTCGGCTTGATTAGCATAATATTCATTTTCCCCTGGTTTATAAGACTTAGCTAAACTTGTATCATAAAATGGCTTATTTTCAATTGGTTGGTAGTTGACATCCACAACCCAAAACTCCTCTTTTCCTTCCGGCGGAGTTGTATCATTCTTATTCAGCGGGTTTGGATAAACTTTTTTTAACGCAATCCATGTAAACGGCCGTTCATCGGTTGTTGCCTCTGTTTTACCCTCTGCCACGCTTAGCTTTTCCATATTAGCCGTCAGCACTGCATTAGCCTTATGCTGGCGAGCCACTTCTGCCACATTCTCACATTGTTGTTGATTGCCATGTATTGGCACATAAGTTGCCTTGGGAGCATATTGAGCGATAAAATCGACCAACTTGGCAAAAGCCTCTGCATTCATATGACCGGAATCTTGCATCTGGACCTCTTCAAAATTAGCCACTTTGCGCGCCCCCGGCGACATCACTACTTTAGCACCATGCGCAGCCATTCTTTGCAGCATCTCCGGCCCAGTCAGCCCATCGATTTCATCAATAATGCGCTGTCTGGCCACAACCAAACAATTTTTATCAAGTTTCAAATCCCGATGCAAGCCAAGCGCCATTTTGGTAGCCGACGCCATCGGAATATTATTAATCCCGACCTGCCCCTGATTATTGTTGTATTCCAGCAACCCTTGAGCAAAGGCACCGGTACAAACCACATATTTTTTCCCGACGGTTACATCTCCCAAAAACTTTTTCAAATCACCTTTGTAAATAACATCATCAAAATCATTATACCCGCTTAGCTGCATGGCTTTATAAACCAACTGTAGCCAAGCACCGTCCAAGCACACCTTTGCACCGACCTTACGTGCCGCCTCAATATCAACGGCAATATTCTGAAAACTGCGAGAAATCACCGGAGATACAATCACATTTCTATCCTGATTTTGCTTTATCACTTGCACGGTATTTTCCACCGCCTTATCAAAGCCGAGCCGCGGTTTGCCGTTAGGCACGACGGAGGTTGAATCAACCAACACCGTGGTTGTCAACTTGCGTTTTAACAAATCCGCCACATTTTCAGACTTATAGGCAGCCCCGATAGGCATATTTTCATCAGTCAACACATCACCGAAGTTCAAAATTCCGGCATGAGGCTTGCCATCCACAAAAGTCAAAGTATGGAACCCCATAGATTCCAAAGTCGAATGGCTAACCACAAACGGCTCAATCACCATATCCTCACCAATGGCAATATTATCCCCCGGCTTAATGGTCTCAAGCTGAGGAGCCTTCACTCCGTTTTGCGTAAACACAATATTGATAAGGTTTTTGGTAAAGCGGCTGGTTTTAATTGTCGGCAGCTTATATCCCATTTTGGCATAGTTCACCAAAGCCCCGATATGGTCTTCATGCGCATGCGTAATAAATAAAGCATCTACTGGCTTGCGAGCTTTGGTCTCTTTATTATTTTCAGGGTTAACACGGTCAAAATACTCATCCGCATTCGGATAAGCGGACTCAAACCCAGACTCATATGGGGCAAACATTGCTCCCAAATCAAACATCACCCTAACGGTCTCGCCTTTTTCATTAGTGTGCTCAATTACTGATGCATTACCGCCAATTCTATCTTCATTAACCCCGCCCAAAAACTCAATATTCGTCTCCGGAGCTTTTTGTTCAGTCTTTTTTCTTGCCATATCAGGCCTCCCATAAATAAGCTACCTTTATATAAAGCATATTTTTTGACAAAAATCAAGCTCTTTTTTAATAATTTTGTCACTAAAGAATTGTTGCAAATTTTATCATATCGTACTAACTTTATAATCATTATAAATCAGGAGGCTCATATGGTTAAGAAAATCACCGAAAACACCAAATACATGATGATGGGCTACATTTTTGTTGTCGGCTCTGTTGTTGCATATTATTCCAAACTTTTTATCCAAACCGGAGTTGAAGAATGGTACCAGCTCATCTACCACCCGTTTTTAGCACCGGCCAATTTTTTCTTTCCGGTAGCATGGTTATTGGCAGATATATTATTGGGAGCTGCATTTTTTCTGATTATCATTCGCCTTCCGACGATTGAGTTTGCCAAGTACAACTACCCGTTTTTAGGCCAGCTCATCATGCAGTTTCTGTGGTGTTATGTATTCTTTTATTGCCGGTGGTTGGGTGTCGGACTTATGCTTATGATACCCTTTACCGTCATGGCCTTTCGCACCATACGCACCTTTCGCGACGGCGACCCTCAAGCCTCAGCAATTCTGTATCCTTACTTTGTATTCATTATATATACCACTTTGGTTAATATGAGCTTTGTTAACGAGCACGGCTTAACCGCAATAATTTATATGTAGGGTGCAGATTCTGCTGGACATTTACTAAGAATTGACCTAATTTAACGCGGATAGAAACATTAATTATTTAAAATTGGGAAGTAAAATAAACAATGACAACAACGCTAAAAGATATAAGAAGCACTTATCTTAACTTCTTTGCCAAACACGGACACAAAATTGTGCCCTCCTCCTCACTTGTACCAGACAACGACCCGACCTTAATGTTCACCAACTCGGGCATGGTACAGTTCAAACACATTTTCACCGGCAATGAGACCCGCGACTATACGCGAGCGACCACTTCCCAAAAATCCGTCCGCGCCGGTGGCAAACATAATGATTTGGACAACGTCGGCTACACCGTACGCCACCATACTTTTTTTGAAATGCTCGGCAACTTCTCTTTTGGTGATTATTTTAAAGACGATGCCATTGCTTGGGCTTGGGAACTGGTAACCAAAGAATTTTGCCTGCCTAAAGACCGCTTGGCTGTCACCGTATATCATACTGATGATGAAGCCCACGATATCTGGAAAAAAGTCTCCGGCTTGCCTGAAGACCGCATCATCCGCATTGCAACCAAAGACAACTTCTGGCAAATGGGCGATACCGGTCCTTGTGGTCCCTGCTCTGAGATTTTTTATGACCACGGTCCCGAGGTCTGGGGTGGCCTCCCCGGCACACCTGAAGAAGACGGCGACCGCTGGATTGAAATTTGGAACTTGGTTTTTGACCAGTTTGAAGACTTGCCCGACGGCTCTCGCATTCCATTAAAGAAAAAATGTATCGATACCGGCATGGGCTTGGAGCGAATTTCAGCCATTTTGCAAGGCGTACACTCCAACTACGATATTGACCTCTTCCGCAATATCATCAAAGATATTGCCGATTTAGCCAACTCTGACCCTAATGGACCGCTCAAAGCCTCTCATAACGTGATTGCCGACCACTTGCGCTCTACTGCCTTTTTGATTGCCGACGGCGTTTTACCGTCTAATGAAGGCCGCGGCTATGTTCTGCGCCGTATCATGCGCCGTGCTATGCGCCACGCTTATATGCTTGGCGTTAAAGAGCCGATGATATACAAACTTCTGCCTTCTCTGCAGCGTGAGATGGGTGAGGCTTACCCTGAACTCTACCGCGCTGAAGCCTTGATTAAAGAAACCATCAAGACTGAAGAAACCCGTTTTCTGCGCACTCTTGACAAGGGCTTGCGCTTGCTTGACGACGCCTCTGCAGACCTTGGCGCCGGTGATACCTTATCAGGTGAAACCGCCTTCAAGCTTTATGATACTTACGGCTTCCCGCTTGACTTGACTCAAGATGCTCTGCGCGCCAAAAACATCAGCGTCGATACCAAAGGTTTTGACGCCGCCATGGCTCGTCAAAAAGCTGAAGCCCGCAAAAACTGGGCTGGCTCGGGCGATACTGGGACCGAAAATATCTGGTTTGAGGTTCAAGACAAAGTCGGCAGCACCGAATTTTTGGGCTACAACACCCTCAAGACTGACGCACAGGTTACCGCACTTGTCAAAGACGGCCAAATGCTCAACACCATTACCTCCGGCGAGTTTTATTTGGTTGCCAACCAAACTCCGTTCTATGCGGAAATGGGCGGCCAAGTCGGCGATACCGGTATGCTTTACGGGCCCGAAACCACCATTGAGGTTACTGACACCAAACACAAACTCGATGGAATTTCAGTCCATTGCTGCAAACTCATCAAAGGCAGCGTTAAGGTTGGAGACACCCTCACCTTCCACGTCAACGAAGAACGCCGTGCCGCAATCTGCGCCAACCACTCAGTCACCCACTTGGCTCACCGAGCTCTGCGTGAAGTCTTAGGTAACCATGTCTCCCAAAAAGGCTCATTGGTTGGCCCCGATCGTATGCGTTTTGATATTTCGCACCCCAAACAAATCACGGCTGAAGAATTGCGTCAGGTTGAAAATATCGTCAATGAGGCCATTCGTAAGAACTACGCCATCACCACAACCATTATGTCGCAAGATGAAGCCATCAAACTCGGCGCTATGGCTCTGTTTGGTGAAAAATACGGCGACGAAGTCCGCGTTATCACTATGGGTAATGATGATGAAGTCTTCTCTCGCGAGCTCTGCGGCGGTACTCACGCCAAGCACACCGGCGACATCGGCTATTTTAACATTGTTAGTGAAAGCGCCGTTGCTGCAGGTATCCGCCGTATTGAATGCGTTACCGGCCGTGGGGCTGAAGAATACGTCCAACATATGGAAGACAAGCTTCACGCCATCAGCCAAACCTTAAAATCAGATTTCAACAACTTGGAGTCTCGTATTAAACAATTGCTTGAAGATAAGAAGAAGCTTGAAAATGACCTTCTTAACCTCAAGAAGAGCTTTGTCAATAACAAAGCTGCGGATAATAAAGATAGCTTTGAGGTTGTCAACGGCATCAAATTTGTGGCCAAAGCCATACCTGATGTCCATCCCAAAGAGCTCAAATCCTTTATTGATGAAATCAACAAGAGCTTAGGCTCAGGGATTGTGGTACTAGGCACCGGCAAAGATGGCAAAGCCTCAATAGTTGTCGGCGTAACACCTGATTTGACCAACAAATACTCTGCGATTGATCTGGTCAAAATAGCCTCCAGCGCTGTTGGAGGACAAGGCGGCGGCGGACGCCCTGATATGGCCCAAGCCGGCGGTCCTAACGGCAACAAGCTTGAAGACGCCTTCACCGCCGTCAAACAAGCAATCTAACCCACACCAACAAAAAATCCCTCTCTGGCTCCAACCAAAGAGGGATTTTTTTGAGTGATTTATTCTCATAATAACATACCTATTAATACATTTCTTGATTCAATAAAAGCACATTTACCAAGAAGTTAAAATAGACAATACATAAAATTGCTTGCTTCCATCTGTTGTTCTAACATAATCTGTAGTATTATTAGACATATTAAAAAATTCTGAATGACCTGTATATCCACTACCTGTCCAATATGTAGTTTGTAACTTTCCATCCCCATATTTGGTTAATAAACTATTTAAAGCATCTTTATTTTTATATACAATTCCAAGAGATGAAGACCCTGCTTGATATCCGCTAAGATTATCACAAAACTTATAACCACGACCATAATCATCATCTGTATACGGCCCATTCGGCCCCAGTGTTACCAAAGAAATATAAAAATTCATATCAGCTGTTTTAACACCTGTAACTTCTCCCCTACAATAAAACAAATTCCCCTTAGCGCCAGTAAACAACTGTTGACAACCATCCAAATCATAACCATCAGCACAAGAACAATACACATACTTACCATTACAAGGTGTTCCTACTGTTCCGATATACCCCTCTTCAGAGCAAGTGTATTTATACGCTTCATCGCAAGTTGAATTACAAGACCAAGTATTTCCAAACGGACATTTGATTCCTCCATTAGGACACGAAATTTCTGTATATCCTAAAGCATCGCAACTTTTTACATCCAAACATTGAGCTCTTACACTTTTTAAACATAAGATACTAATTACCGTTATTATATTGAAAAATAAATATTTATTATACATAACTTTCTCCTTTAAATTTCCATAACGGCACGAACTGAATTACTATTTACTATATATACATCCCCCATATAAAACTCCCCCAATTCATTAGTATATAAGTACCAAACACTATTAGCTCCTTGCCCTGAAGAAGACCAAATATATTCAAAATTATAAAATGTTCCATAAGCTGTATCACCAATATCTCCCCCTGCTTTTTGTATCCCTTTTTTAATAGCATTAAATTGTTTGGAAGTTCTAATACTTTTCAATAATCCACCAGATGGTAGACACCATGATTTACCAGCAGGTGTTCCTGTAGGATTATAATTTTTTGCAATCCATGCTGCCTGATATTTTGTCTTATCACCATAAGCTGTAATTATATCTGTATTTTTACAACTATTATGTACATCATTCAAATCACTTAATTCTCCATAATCCGGCAAATTCGGAACATCTCCATCTTTTGTTGCCCATTCAGCTGCTTCATTCAAAGATTTAGGCGAAATAATCCACCCATTTTGAGAATCTGTCTTTCTATAAATTACTACTCCGAGTATTTTTTTTCCACTCTGTTTGTTAGTAGAACAAGTACCATCACTAAAATAAAGCATTCCTATATCACAAATAACATTAGGTTCATTTGGTTCAGGTATATCAGAAATATCCGTAGCAACATAGCAAGCCCACTTGTCGCCAAAAGGACACTTAACCCCGCCATTGGGGCAAGAGGTTTCGGTATAGCCCAGAGCTGAACAGTCTTGTGTAGTAACGCATTGCGCCCAAACGTTTCCACCAATCATCATTCCGATAATCGCCATGCTTAAATATATCTTCATTGTTTTGCTCCCAGATAATCTAAAATTAATTCAAAACATACGTATTACCAGATACTGCATTATCACATGAAGCTTGAGTTGGATATCCAGTTTTACAACCCAAATCAACTTTTCCATCACTACAATCTTTATACCAACAAAATCTGTAAAAACAGCATTGTCCTATTCGCGGTCCACTATACATTGTATAATCATAGCATTTTGTTTGTGTACGCCCACAACTATTCCCCCCCGAAGAACTGCTAGAACTTGAAGATGATGAACTTGAAGATGATGAACTTGAAGATGATTGTTTAGTACATTTCCCGCTGCTCCAAGAATATCCGCTTTTACATGTACACTTTGTATATTTTCCACCACAAGCCGTGCCCGACCCGCCTGAATATCCAGTGCCGGTACAAGCGTATTTATATGTTGACGGGCAAGAACAAGCCCCATTAGTCCAGGTATAAGGTGATTTGCAGGTGCAGGCGGTGTATTTGCCGCCGCAAGCCGTACCCGACCCACCGGAGTATCCGGTCCCGGAGCAGGTATATTTATATTTAGACGAAC
>CALXRR010000012.1 GCA_944390905.1 uncultured Alphaproteobacteria bacterium | reverse complement strand
GAAGTAGTGGTCGTAATTGTAAGTGTAAAGTTTAGTATGGTTATAGTAGAATGAGGAGAGTATGAATAAAAAAATAGTTGACATGTTATTTTCTGATATGTGTTGTTCTGAGTGTAAAGCTGATTTTACTGAGGATTCGGTTTTTGTCCTCAGAAAAGAAAAAAATCTTAATGTTTTGCAAATAGTTTGTCAGAATTGCGGTAAAACCTTCGGTATTGCTTTGTTAGGCGGATGTATTGAAAAGGATAAAAATCTATCCAGTGAGGATATGGCGCTTCAAATACAAGATGGACCTGATGCAATTTGTTATGACGACGTAATTGATGCACATAATTTCTTTAAAAATTTAGATGAAAATTGGCAAAAATACATACCTGAAAACTTAAAGAAAAATTTATAATATTCTATTTTCTATATATTTTATTATAGTTTCATTATATCTATTATCTTGAGTTGAAAAAGGCAATACATCTCTTTGTGTTACCTTTTTTAACTCATTGATTTTAGTTTGGATTTTAGATTTCGGTGTTAAATCTATTTTGGTTGCAATAACAATTGAGTCTAATTTGTTGTGAAATAGCCATTCTTGCATTTGTAAGTCATTTTTTTGAATTTCATGTCTAGAATCAATAAATTGTATCAAAAGTTTTAAAGAGCTTCTTTTTAGAAGATATTCTTCAAGATTTTTTTGCCAGTCATTTTGTGTTTCTTTGGATACTTTTGCATATCCATATCCGGGTAAGTCTGCAACAATGTATTTTTCATCGAAATCAAACAAGTTAATAAGCCTTGTTTTTCCAGGTTTATTACTAGTTTTAGCTAGTTTTGAATTGTTAGTTAATCTGTTAATAAATGATGATTTACCAACATTAGACCTGCCTAATAAAGCTATTTCAGGCAGACCAAAATCTGGACATTGTGAAAGCTTAGCTGCACTAATTATAAATTTTGCTTTTTTTATTATCATTTTTGTTTCTATTTATTTCTTGGTGAATCATTTTCTTTTTATATAACACAGAAGAAAGTAAACTATAAACTTTCGGGCTATTATATACATTAATTTGTGCGGATTCGCTAGAAAGGTTGAATTGCACTTTATTACTTACATTTACACCGTCAACTTCAACATGACAAATGCGTATTATTCGATCTCGAATAATACTTAGTGGTTGTGACAAGAATAATTCAAAAGTTTGGAATATATTCATTAAGCTTATATTATCAAATAAGCTTGTCGAATTCAATGAAATGTTAACAATGGATGGTTAAAATTAAAATGGTATTTAAGTAAGAGTTTATCAAATCTTGATGAATAATACCTAGGATTATTATGCATTCAAGTTCAAAGTCATATCTTTCTTAACGTTATTTTCAACAATTTTTTGCATACTTTCAAGTTCAGCAGATGCAGCTTTTTGTTGGGTTTCTAAGTTTTTCTGTTGCAATTCAAGATACGAATCCATAGCTTGAAGTTGTTTAACTCTTGGGTCACTTTCCCAGTCAACGTTTGCAAGACTCATTGTTTGATATGCAATTTGTTGTCTTTTATTGCTTATAGATGTAATGCTATACTCCAAGTTGCTTTTGTACATTGTTAATGTTAACAATCTTGTGTTCAATAATATTATTGCCATAAGCACTCGCGGAATATTAAAAAAGATTTTTTCAAATCTCAATGCTCTTTTTCACCAACTTTCCGCTTTGAGGCTCCGGTTCGCTTCCGGCAAGCACACGTTATATCAATAAAAAAAACACCTCGAAAGGTGCTTTTTTTAATGGTGCGCTAGGCTGGAGTAGAAAAACAATCTGGCAGATTGTTTTTCGCCGACAGGAGAAGTCTTGTTAGCTTGCCAGGGAGAGACATCGACCACCGCAAGCGTTAAAAGACGATTGACCGCAGCGAGTTAGAGTAAAATTTACTCTTACGAGCCAGAGGAATTTTAATTCCGGCCATATGCGCAACAAAAAAGCGCCTAATAACAGCACTTACAAAAAAACACCTCGAAAGGTGCTTTTTTAATGGTGCGCTAGGCCGGAATCGAACCGGCACGGCCTTGCGGCCAACAGATTTTAAGTCTGCAGCGTCTACCTGTTCCGCCACAAGCGCATAATCTATTCACAACAGAGTTTATACAAACATTTTTTTAGAAATGCAAGATAAAACTTGTATTTTTTCCAAAAGGCGATAATCTAACAACGCTAACTAGTTAATTTTCTTGAGCGTTAGGCTGCTTTCGGCAGTTGACAGCGTCACGGTTAGCGGCCGCGTTCAAGTATTTTATAAGGATTAAATCTCATGAAAACAATAGATATTTCTTGGCGCCGCTATATTCTGCCCAATATCCATAATGAGGGGTGGAAGTTTGTCGGTATTTTTGCCGCGGTATCTGCTTTTTTAGCGATTCTGTGGGCGCCTTTGGGCTGGTTGGGTCTGGCCTTGACCGTATGGTGTTACTACTTTTTCCGTGATCCTGAGCGTGTTACGCCCGAAATTAAAGATGTTGTAGTTTCTCCAGCTGATGGCATTGTCCAAATGATTACCGATGTTGAAGGTCCGGAGGAGTTAGGTCTCAGCGGTCAAAAGTTTACCCGCGTCAGTGTTTTTATGAGCGTGTTTAATGTCCACGTCAATCGAGCTCCGGCTGAAGGCAAGATTACCAAGTCGGTTTATGTGCCGGGCAAATTTATCAATGCAACTTTGGACAAAGCCAGCAAAGACAACGAGCGTCAACTTCTTTCAATGAAAACCACTAGTGGTAAAGATATCGCCTTCGTCCAGATTGCAGGTCTTGTTGCCCGTCGCATTGTATGTGATGCCGCTGCCGGACAAGAATACAAAGCCGGAGAGCGCTTTGGAATGATTCGCTTTGGTTCTCGTCTTGACGTTTACCTCCCGCAAGATGTCAAACCGCAAGTCTGCCTTGGTCAAACCATGGTCGCCGGAGAGACTGTTATCGCCAACTTAACCTCCGGTGCCGCAGCTGTAAAAGGAGCTTGCCGCTAATGGAAAAGTTCAAACGTTTTCAGCCGGCACATCCCAAATTAACCGGATTGCCGTTCCGTAAGATTGCACCCAATATCGTTACCATGCTGGCATTGTGCGCTGGTGTAACCTCGATTCGCTATGCTATTCAGGATGATTGGGTCAAAGCCATTATCTGCATTTTTTTAGCCGCATTGTTTGACGGCTTGGATGGACGAGTTGCGCGTATGCTTAAAGGCTCAACCAAGTTTGGCGCCGAATTGGATTCTTTGTCTGATTTTGTAAGCTTTGGCGTAGCTCCGGCGATTCTGATGTATCAATGGACATTGTATGACTTTCCGCGTTTTGGGTGGTTTTTCTGCTTGCTTTTTGCTTGCGGTATGGCCATGCGCTTAGCTCGCTTTAATACCATGCTTGATGAAGAACCCCAGCCGGAATATTGGCACCATTTCTTTGTTGGTGTACCGGCTCCGGCGGCAGCGGCTTTGGCTATTACGCCGATTATGGTTTCGTTTGATAATCCGGAGTTATTGTGGCTGCGTGACAACAACTACTGCGCCGCGCTGATGTGTGTTGTTGCCTTGCTGATGGTCAGCCGGATTCCTACCGTGTCTACCAAAAAATGGCGTGTCCCCGGTTATATGTTTATTCCGCTGATGTTGTTGGTCGCCTTGTTTGCCAGCTTTATCATTACGGCACCGTGGCTGACTTTGGGGATAATGATAGGCCTTTATGCGATATCGATTCCGTTTGGAGTGATATGTTTTCTTAAATTGAAGCATAATTTTGAGCGCAATAAGGCTTAATGGCAAAATAAAAAGAGGTTAGTTTAACTAACCTCTTTTTTGATTCTCCACAATAGCAAGCGGGGATTTTTACCACCTTTTTGAATAAGGCGATAGTATTTATCCATACGCTCTCCGGGAGCCATTTCATTTAATACATTCTGCAATGCAATAAGCCTCATCGTTCCCGAATATGGGTTTACGACCCAATATCCGCCCGAAGTCTTTATCCCCCAAAAAGAGTTGCATTTATATCGTTTTAAGATGCGTTTATCCGTGCGTATCATCACGACGGGCTTGCCTTTCAATACCGGCAAATGATTACACAGAATTTTTTGCGCCGTCACGCTGTCGGATACATCAATCCTTTTAGCTAAAGTCATTTTACCGAAATGATCATGCAGGGCTTGAATATACGGGGTAACAAACTCCCCGCTTTCAACTTGCCTGACAATATTCATATCGGCAAAGACAACTCTCACCGCGTCGACCAACTTTCCGTTGTCATTAATAATACCAGAGTCAATTAACACGCCGGTATAAGAGCTCTTGCCGGTTTTAACGGCCCATACGGTAAATGTTTTCAGTGACTTCCCGTAAGCGTATAACAAATCCTCAATCACATACAATTGAGGCTCGTTATCGGGGATAGCCTTAGCTGCGACGTTACCCCTCAGTAAAATTTTTGCAGCCTGCTTTTGCGAGACTATAAGTTTATTTTTTTTCATACTAATATATAAATAATAAAACAATAGAGAACCACCCTAACATAAAAAAACATTTTTGTCAAGTCTGGCTATGCCAGCGCTCCTCATAAAAAAAGCGGCTCTGATAACAAGAACCGCTCTTTCTAAAGATTATTAAAGCTGACTACTTACCGCTTTTAGGCATAACCACCGGATCTTTAATCTCTTTTCCTTTGAGGTCATATTTGGTGATTTGAGCATTCTTATACAGCTCGGCAAAAACATCACCAATAGCCTGCTGAGTCAGCATACCTTTAAGCTGCGGTTCAATTTGCTCCAGCGGCAAAGGCTTGGCATCACGAATATCTTCAACCAAAATTACATGGTATCCATATTGAGTTTTGACCGGAGTCTGAGAATATTTACCTTTACCCAGAGCAAAGGCAGCCTCACCGAACTCAGGTACCATCATATTCTTGGTAAAATATCCGAGCTCGGCCGGCTCTTTAGAATACTTTTTAGCCAAGTCATCAAATTTTTTGCCTTTTTTGAGCTGAGCAATCACATCTTTAGCCTTGCTTTCGGAGTCAACCAAAATATGCTTAGCTTTGACTTCTTTTTCGCCCTTGAAAGTATCTTTGTATTCTTTATATAACTTTTTAACTTCTTTATCGGTAATTTTATCTTTTACCTTTTTCTCAAGGTAGATTTTTCTGGCGATTTCTTCTTTAGCGTTTTGTACCTGACGAGCATATTCATCAGTATCGGTCACATCAGCCTCTTCGGCGGCCTGATACAAAAGTTTACCGTTTACATACACGTCCAAAGCTTTGGTATAAAAGTCATTAAAAGAAACCTTTTCTTTAATGGGAGCATTGTCCTCATAGCCTTGTTTCATTTCTTTGACGGTAATTTTTTCGCCATTGACAACGGCAGCCACTCCGTCTTTACCTTCGGCATTAGCCAGCAAGGGGTTCATCACCAACAAAGAGAGCGCGGCCACGGCAATAATTTTATTTTGCATCTAAAAATCTCCTGTAAAAAAGAATTGAACCTCATAAAATTTTATAGCCAATAAAAGATAATTTTCCAAGATATTTTTTTTGAGAAGTTTATAACTTTGCCTGCAAGTCTTGACTTTATGAGCGATACACACTAAATGTAGAATAATTGCAATAATATTAAGGTAAAAATAATAATGTTAGGAAAGATAGCCAAAGCCGTATTCGGCAGTGCCAACGATAGATTCATCAAAAAACAGCATAAAATCGTAGAAAAGATAAATTCGCTTGAAGAGGGGATTTCCAAATTGAGTGATGCCGAGCTCCGCGGCAAGACCGACGAGTTTCGCAACCGCATAAAAGAAGGCGAAAGCTTGGATGACATCTTGCCTGAGGCCTATGCCGTCGTGCGAGAGGCCGCCAAGCGTACCTTGGGTCAACGCCATTATGATGTCCAGCTCATCGGCGGTATAGTTCTGCACAAAGGCATGATTGCTGAGATGAAAACCGGTGAAGGTAAAACCTTGGTTGAAACTCTGCCTGCTTACCTGAATGCTCTTGAAGGCAAGGGCGTCCATATCGTTACGGTTAATGACTATTTGGCTAAGCGCGATGCGGAGTGGATGGGACAAGTCTTCCGCTTTTTGGGCTTGAGTGTTGACTATATTGTCCATGGCAAAAGCGATGAAGAGCGCCGCGCTGCCTATAATAGTGATATTACTTATGCCACCAACAATGAGCTTGGCTTTGACTACCTGCGTGATAATATGAAGTTTTCGCTGAGCGACATGGTTCAGCGCCCGTTTAACTATGCCATCGTGGATGAGGTCGATTCTATTTTGATAGATGAGGCGCGCACCCCGTTGATAATCTCCGGAGCAGCCGAAGATTCGTCAGAAAAATACATCTCGGTCAACAGCGTTATCCCCAAGCTTCTGCCTGAAGATTATGAAAAAGATGAAAAAGCTCGCAGCGTTGTATTGACTGAAGCCGGCATGTCTCATGTTGAAAACCTGCTCAAAGAGGTCGGACTGATTAAAGAAGGCTCGCTGTATGATCTGGCCAATGTTACATTGGTTCACCACGTCAATCAGGCTCTCCGCGCTCATAAAATGTTTGCCAAAGATGTTGACTACATCGTCAAAGACGGCAAAGTCATGATTATTGATGAATTTACCGGACGTATTATGGATGGCCGCCGCTATTCAGATGGTTTGCATCAGGCGCTTGAGGCTAAGGAACACGTCCAAATCCAGTCTGAGAACCAAACTCTGGCCTCTATTACATTCCAAAACTACTTCCGCCTTTATCCCAAGCTTGCCGGCATGACCGGAACCGCGATGACCGAAGAAGCCGAGTTCAATGATATTTATAACCTTTCTTGTGTTGAAATCCCGACCAACCGTCCGGTACAAAGAAAAGATGAACACGATGAAATTTATCGCACCGCCAAAGAAAAATATAACGCGATTATTGATACGATTCTCGACTGCCACAAACGCGGCCAGCCGATTCTGGTCGGTACGACTTCGATTGAAAAATCAGAGCTGGTGGCTGATTTGTTGCGCCAACGCAGCTCCGTGCATTTTGAGGTCTTGAACGCCCGTCACCACGAGCGTGAAGCCGCCATTGTCGCACAAGCCGGTGTCCCCGGAGCCATTACCATTGCCACCAACATGGCCGGCCGTGGTACTGATATCCAACTTGGTGGTAACCTTGATATGCGTCTTAAAGAGGTTTTAACCGGCAACGAGAGTGAGGCCGAGGTCAAACAGATTAAAGCCAAACTCAAGGCAGAAATCGACGAAGGCAAGCAAAAGGCTCTAGCCGCCGGAGGCTTGTACGTCTTGGGTACGGAGCGCCATGAAAGCCGCCGTATTGACAATCAGCTGCGCGGTCGTTCCGGCCGTCAGGGCGACCCCGGAACCTCTAAGTTCTTCCTTTCGTTAGAGGATGATTTGATGCGCATCTTCGGCTCCGAACGCATGAGCAACATGCTCAAGCGCTTAGGCTTGCCGGAAGGCGAGGCTCTTGTCCACCCGTGGATAAGCAAAGCCATTGAAAAAGCGCAGCAAAAGGTTGAAGAACGCAACTTTGACATCCGTAAAAACTTGCTCAAATATGATAATGTAATGAACGACCAACGCAAGGTTATTTATGAACAGCGCAAGGAGCTGATGTCAGCTGACGATGTTTCTGATACGGTTGTTGAAATGCGTGATGAATACCTTGAAGACGTCATCAGGGGCTACATTCCGCATGGCAGCGCGCCGTCTGAATGGCCGTTGAAAGAGCTCAAGAACGAGCTCTTGCGCATTACCGGTTTGGATATGCCGCTTGAAGAATGGAGCCAAGCTCCTGAAGTCGATGCCGATATTATGGCTGAAAAGATTGTTGCCGCGGTTGATGACAATATTAAAAATAAGAACCAGAATGTTCCGGCTGAATTGGTTAAAATGGTTGAAAAGAGCATTTTGTTGCAGGTTTTGGATCAGCTGTGGAAAGACCACATTGCCGCCTTGGAGCAAATGCGCCATACGATAGTGCTCCGCGCCTATGGTCAAAAAGACCCTCTTAATGAGTATAAGAAAGAGGCGTTCAACATGTTTTCGGCCATGCTTGACCAACTGCGAGAAAAGCTAACCTTTTTGATTTGCCGTGCTCAAATTCAAATCGGAGCGATGGATACCTTGCAGTCACAGGAAGTCCGCCACAAAAACATTCAAGAGATACATGAAACTCCGGTTTCACTGACTGAGCGTCAGTCAGCTGCATTGGATGGACAAGCTGCTGCCCGCAACCTCCGCCAAGAAACCGAGCACCAGTCTCCGTTTGTTTATAAGACCCAAGACTTTGACCCTAACAATCCGGCGACTTGGGGCAAAATCTCGCGCAATGACCCATGCCCTTGCGGCTCTGGGCTGAAATATAAACATTGCCACGGAAAAATTTAATAGGGGGGAGTTGACTTCTTAGAATCCATTTTTTATACTAAAGAAGATTTTGGGATATATCCATGTCTCTTCTTTAATAACTCTCTTAGCCTTTGGCTAAGAGAGATTTTTTGTATTTTTCCTTTTATCTTCCTCTCTCATGGAGGAAGCTGCCGACAACAAAACCATCAGAAGATGGTAGCCCAACTGCGCCCAAACATTGTCCTCTCCCGTGCAGGGAGAGGGTGGCGGCTAAACCGTCGGGAGAGGGGAGCCATGGCGCAAAAGCTCCGGAATTTATTGTAACATCACCTATCATCACTCACACCACAACACTCGCCGCCTTCTTTATTCCTCTTTTCTAATTCCTCCTTCCTCCTTCCTCATTTCTCTTTTCTCTTTTCTCTTTTCTCTTTTCTCCAACCCCTTATCTTCTTAAAACCTGCTAGACAAAATTAGCCATAACACACTGTCTTACCCAAACCAACCACTCAAAACCTTATCTCTCACCAACTTTATAAAAAACATCCACCACAAGCTGAAACAGCTTGGAGAGCCGGAGCCTTTTCACAGAATGTAATTGATTTTTAATCTTTGTTATGCTAAAATTCTACCCAGCGGGCAAAGTTTGTCCGTCAGGGCGTCGAAACCCTTCATCACATAGTCGTTTTGGTATAGCGACTTAAAATAATGATTACCGGTGCTTATATGCCTATTGGGGCGGGTGCCGGTAAATATAAGAGCCTTGGCTTGAAAATGCCGGGCCGTATATGTGATTACGGTTTCGAACACCCGTCCGCCCTTTGTCATCAAAGAGTGGACGTTGTTTTTAACTACTAAAACAAAGGGTGTTCAACATGAATAATACTAAACTTTTTCTACTTATCGGGACTTCTCTGTCCTTAATCCCTAATTTAACCTTTGCCCAGTGTGTCGCCACGCAGGATTGCGCGACTTTGGGCTATACTGAAACTTCCTGCTCCGGCGGCAGTGGTGTCAAATGCCCCTTTGGCAACAAATGGGCATGCTTCAAATCCGAGTCGGAATTTTGCAATGAATATGGCTTCACCCTCTCCTGTATCGGCACCAACCAAACCGGCGGCGCCAGCCAAACCTGCAACGGTAAATACAATATCTGTAAATGTGCTACGAATTTTACATGGAACACGGATACCAAATCATGTGAGGCTAATACCGCCAACTGCGTCATCGGTGCGTTGTATTATGCCGATGGGACATGTTCAAATGACTATATTTCCAGTAAGAAATTGCTTGGTATTGTAATCTATGAAAAATCAGCCAGCCAGAATGGTTGGGTGATGACCCATAAGCCGGTTGCTACCGATATTGCATGGTCTACGGAATATGTAGACATTTCCGGAGTATTAACAACTTCATCAGAATCAAGTTTGACGGATATCCAAGCCAGTTGTACCAATACGGATAAAATTACCGCTCAAGGTAATAGCTCAAAATATCCGGCAGCATGGGCTGCTAAGAATTATAAAGAAGGAGGCAAAACATGGTGCCTGCCTTCAGGCGGATTATTAAAAAATGCCTTAGATAATTCAGCTAACTTCACTAAATTTAACGCTGCTATTTTGGAAATTCAGTCCAAAGCAGGTACCAGTGCAGCAACAATCCTAGGAAATGTTTACTACGGATATGAGCACGTTTGGTCGTCGTCTGAGTACTCTAATAACCTCGCGTGGGAGTTCACCGCCACTACGAGTGGTTCGTTCTATATGGGCAACGACTTTAAGACCGCGAGTAGCTACGACTCCGTTCGCCCGGTGCTCGCTTTCTAGGTTTTTATACCACTACCGGCACTGTCATCCTCGGGCTTGCCCCGGGGATCCAGTGTCAAAAACTCAACACCGGCACCATCTAAGCACCGCGCCTCCTTTGCCCCTATCCATCAACAGCTAACTAATGCCCGCGGGGGCTCCCCGCCTCCACGGGCACCGTGGTTGGCGCAGCTTGTGGCCTCTTTAGCGGCTCTTTTGCCGGAGCGAGCGGCGGCCTCAATTGAGCAGGGCCAGTTTTTCATGGTCCAGTCACCGGCCAAAAACAAATTGCTGTATTTAGTAAAGCAGCTTTCCGGCCGCAAAGCATTATTTTGCGGAGTCATCAGCAATGTCGCCCGCGGATATTTCAATACTCTGTATTCCGGCATAAACGCGGGCTGAACTCCGCGAATTTGGCAAATATCGCGCCACACTTCGCGCGCCAGTTCATCAGGCTTGCGGCTCATTTGCTCCGCGGCATGGCTGATAGTTGCAGATACAATATTTCCGCTGACACTGATCCATTGCGCGGTTCCTCCGGCAATCCCGATATAATGCTTGAGCTGCGGCAATACCAAAGGCACGCTGGTCTTGAAATATATGTTGATAATCGGAGAATACTCCACCTCCGGCAAATCGCTAAACACCTTGCGTGCATTTTCCGCATCAGTTGCCACAATCACTTGATCTTGACGGCCAAGCTTGACCGCTTGCTTAGCAAACACCAACTTGTTTACCCTAAACTTGTGGTGCTCCACCTCTTTTAGAACCTGCCCTCCACAGAACTCATCAACATATTGAAATAATTGATGGATAAAATATTCACTTAAATCATTTTCTGAAAAATATACCTGCTGCATTCTCACAAAAGGGAACAACTTCGCGGTGATTTTAGCCAACACCCGCTTGCTGACTGAACAATGCGGAGTATTGCACAGCGCCAAAATCACCTCCCGCCAAAAGCGCCATGGCTTTTTGAACAACTTGCCTTTTTTTAAGTCATAAAAGAATACGGATTGAGAGAATTTGGCATTTTTGCCGCGAATTTTAAGAGCTTCGGAGTTAGCCCGCAACAAGGCATGCGTAGCATTATCCACTCTAGCCCCAATCTTTTTATCAACATAAGAGCAGCAACGCCCGCCGAGTTTTTCCGCTGCATCATAAACAATCACATAAGCTTTAGGGTCGCGCTTCTTGATGTATTTAGCGGCGGTTAGCCCTGCAATTCCCCCTCCGATTATGTGATATTTCGCAACCATTTCCACCTATTTTGAAAAATACGCTCTCACTGCCAAAGACAGCTTGTCAAAACGACTGATAGTCGGCTTCGGGGATATAATCTCCCACCCGCGGTTTTTCATAATATCAAAATAGCGCCGATAAATTGCGCGAATAGCCTTTACCGGCCGTGCGGATTTTTTATCCAGCAAAGGGATGAGCTTATCAGCTTTGGCAAATTCCTCTTCGGCCATTTGCGCCAAATCCTGTCTGGCAATGGTCAGATTTTTATTAACAATCACTTCTGAGGGCGAGGTCGAGTTGATATTAGCCTTAAGCAAACATTCTTTAGGGATATAGAGGCGGTCGGCAACAGCGTCTTCTTTGACGTCACGCAAAATATTGGTGATTTGCAAAGCGTTACCGAGTGCGGTTGAAAGCTCTTCAATAACTTTTTCATCGGTGCAGCCAAAAATTCGCAATGACAAGTTCCCCGGCACACCTGCCACCCCGCGGCAATATTCCTTAAATTGTAACATATCCGGAGCCTGTACTGGGTTAGGAATATCCATCGAGATAGAGTTAATCAGGCGCAAAAACTCCTCTTTAGGGAGTTTGAACCTCATACAATTTTTATATATTTTACGCCCGATATCGGTAGTGGGCACTTTGCGATCATAAATATTATCCATTTCTTCGCGCCAGGCTTGGATAAGCTCCATTTTTTCGCTCATTACGGTATTATCGGAATCAATAATATCATCAATATGTCGACAAAAGGCATAAAGCGTATACATAGCATTGCGCTTAGCTTTGGGCAGCAAACGCATGCTCCAGAAAAAAGAAGTCCCTGAACGTTTAACAATTTTCTTAATATCGTTCATCTAAAAATTACCTTAAATTAGTCCTTTCCACATTGGCTTTCAGGCACAATCCTTGCACCACGCCCACAGCCAAAGCCATGATTCTGTCTGCCGTTGATAGCTTGATTTTGCGTTGCAAACAGTCATATTTTTTTAGTTTATATATCAGACGTTTGGTTAAATAAATAATAACAAACACCTCGATTCTTAAAGCCTTTGACGCCATAATTTTCGGGAGCTGCCGCGCATCTTTGAGCAACCCCTCGCAACGTGCCAGCACATCATCAGCGGCCTTGCGCAAGCTCTCCGACATTTGTCTTTTGCTCACATCAGCCTCAGTTGCGCCGTATTTTTGCAAAATCTCTTGCGGCATATAGCACCGCTTAAGAGAGAGCGCGTCAGAATGCATATCTTGCACATGGTTCACGATTTGTAGTGCGGCGCATAGAGCCTCTGCCGGCAAATAGGTTGAAGGGTTTTCCCCATACATCGCCAACAAAAAACGCCCCACCGGCGCGGCCGAGTTTCGGCAATAGGCAATCAGCTGAGCCCAAGTCTGATACTCAAAACCTTTGGCATCTTGTTCAAATGCTTTGAGCAAGTCACCGGCCAAACTCAAGTCAAACCCTTCACGCAAAAACATTTCCCGCAGTTTAACGGTACTTTTCATAAGGGTTGACTTTCCATACAGCCCGTCAGCCATCTCTGCGAGTTTATCAAGTTTTTTTTCGTTTGTCAAATCAGGCGCATCGGCGATGTCATCGGCCTCCCGCGCAAAGCGATAATACACCTCGACCAAGCGGCGATATTGCCTAGGAAACAGGCAAAATGCCACCGGAAAATTCTCCTCTTTGGCGGACTTGTGGTGAGTTGTCATTTTATGGCCTCCAACCACGGAATGATATCTTTCAGTGCTCTGGAGCAGTAGGCTTGCTTGCGGTCAGCACCTTTGAGCTTGCGGAACTTTCCGTTAGCGGTAACCTCTCCGCTGATGGTCGGAAATATGCCAAAGTTAATATTCATCGGTTGAAAGTCATCAATATTGGTATCATCGCGCAAATGCTTATACATCGCACCAAAGGCGGTGGTCTCCGGCGGCAGGTGAGGGGTTAGGCCCAAAATTTCTGCTGCGGCCAAATATCCAGCCAGCCAGCCCACGCAGGCGCTCTCAATATACCCTTCGCAGCCGGTAATCTGCCCTGCAAAGCGAATATTGGGGCGGCTTTTGAGGCGCAAAAAATCATCAAGCAAAATCGGGCTCTTGATAAAAGTGTTTTTGTGGATGCCGCCCAGTCGCGCAAACTCGGCATTTTCAAGCCCCGGAATCATCTGAAAGATTCGTTTCTGTTCGCCGTATTTGAGCTTGGTCTGAAAGCCGACAATATTGCGCAAAGTGTCCTCTTTGTTGTCTTGGCGGAGCTGTACCACGGCATAAGGCTTTTCGGCAGAGTGCGGATTCGTCAATCCGACCGGTTTCATCGGTCCATAGAGCAGGGTATCAACCCCGCGCTCGGCCATAACCTCAATCGGCAGGCAACCGTCAAAATAGTTTGGCTCCTCCCAGTCGTGGAACTCCACCTTTTCTGCCGCCAATAAAGCCTCCACAAAGGCATAATATTCATCTTTGGTCATGGGGCAGTTTATGTAGTCCAACTTGTCGCCTTTGTCATAGCGGGACTGGTACCATGCTTTGTCAAAATTAATGCTGTCTTTGTAGACCACCGGCGCAATCGCGTCATAAAAAGACAGCGATTGGTTGTCAATTTGCTGTTTGATGGATTCGGCAAGCCCCTCGCTGGTTAAAGGCCCTGTGGCAATAATCACTTGGCCAAAGTCAGCATCCGGCAGTTGTGTGAACTCCTCCGCGCTTATTTCAATCAACGGATGGGAGCGTATTTTATCGGTCACCATACGGGCAAATCCGTCGCGGTCAACCGCCAAAGCTCCACCCGCGGGGACTTTGGTAGCATCGGCGCACTGCATAACCAGCGATGAAGCCAAGCGCATTTCTTGGTGCATCAACCCCACGGCATTGTGCTCAAAGTCATCTGAGCGCAAGGAGTTAGAGCACACCAGCTCGGCAAAATCAGTATTTTTGTGCGCGGCAGAGAACTTTTGGGGCTTCATATCATACAGCCGCACTTTCACTCCGCGCTGGGCGGCTTGCCACGCGGCCTCACAACCGGCGAGCCCCGCGCCGACAATATGCAATACTTTATCAGTCATCAATAAAAAAACATCTCAAATAGTGACAAAACTTCAGGTTATTATACCTTCCCTTTCCCCACATTCAAGATGTTTTTTTACTTTTATTCTCCACCCCTAAAACTCCATCACCGGGCGAACAGATACAGAGTCGTTAGCACTGCTCTTACTAAAGGTTCCCATGTCGACAGAACCAATAATACTAGTGTAATATAACCCCCATATGTTGCTACTTCCATATTCAGACGACGACCAAACATACTCAGAGTAATAAATTCCGTTATTAGAGTACTGATCTTCAGTTTGGAATACATATCCAAGCTTAGTCCCTCCGGCAGTCGTAATACTAGCATTGATTTTTGCAAACTTAGTAGCGTCATTCAATGCATTTTTTAATAATCCGCCAGATGGCAAGCACCAACTTTTACCGCTTGGAGTACCTGTAGGTTTATAATTTTTAGCCGCCCATGCTGCCGGATATTTGGTACTATTACCTTGAGTGGTGATTTTATCCGTATTAGTACAACTAGCTTGTATGTCATTCAAACTTGATTCTGATGTATAATTTTGCAATCCTGAAATGTCTGTTCCATATCCTCCCCAAGCAACACCTGTTTTAACCGGCTTAACCGTCATAATCCACCCACCTACGGATGGGCTGTTGGAGTATATTACAACACCGAGCAAGGCTTTGCCGCTGACTTTACTGTTGGAGCAAGTATTGTCACTGTAATACAAGGTTCCGACAGCACATACTGGCCGTACTACTTTGGAGCAAGCACCATCTTTCCACTCATAACCACTGGCACAAGTACATTTAGTATACCTTCCGTTACAAGCAGTTCCAGATCCTCCGGTTTGGTTAGCCCCTGAACACGAATATTTATAATTAGAAGTGCAAAGCACATTAGGGATACAAGACCAAGTATTTCCGAACGGGCATTTCACCCCTTTTTTATCAGCCGCGCAAGAAGTTTCAGTATATCCCAAAGCCGCACAGCTTTGGGTAGTCACACATTGAGCCATTCCCTCATTAGCATAAAGGAGGGCGATTCCCGCCGTTACACTTGATAATAAATATTTCTTATTCATCTCATTTCTCCTCTATACAATCTTCTAAAACTCCATCACCGGTCGGACGGATGTATAATAGTCAGTATCAACCTTATCTGCCCGGAATGTACTATGCATACCTTGATTGTTGGTAGCCAAATACCACGCAATCGAGTCAGAATATTCAGAAGAAGACCAAATAGTTTCATAGTAGTAGCCATATGCAGAATAAATATTTCCTAAAGTTTTACCTTCAGCTATGGTCAATCCTGCATTTACTTTATTAAAATTCACATCATTGTTTAAAGTATCTAATAGTCCGGCCGAAGGCAAACACCACCTTTTTCCTGCAGGAGTTCCATAAGGGTTATAGTTTTTAGCCGCCCACGCTGGTGGGTAATATGATGAACTTCCATATGCGGTAATAATATCGGTATTATCACAGCTTTCTTTTAGGTCGGTTGGTACAGATGTATAGTTTGGTAAGTTCGGAATATCTCGGCGTTCTTTAGACCATCCTATTTCTCCTTTTGTCGGCTCAAGAGCTATAATCCATCCACCGCCATTACCATCAGCATAAATTACTACTCCCAAAACAGTTTTATTGGTTAATTTATCACTTGAGCACGTATCATCAGAATAATAAAGCGCCCCAAGAGTGCAATTTTTAAGTTTATCTGAGACAGATTTGGTATAACAGGCCCATTTTTCACCGAATGGACATTTAATACCGCCGTTTACACAAGAAGTTTCGGTATATCCTAAAGTTGTGCAGTCTCGCGATTGAATACAATCCTGAGCCTGTACATTTCCGGCTTTAACCAGCATAGTTCCGATAATAGCCGTAGTTAAATATAAATAATGCTTCATCATACAACTCCTTAATTTTTTTCAAGCACTTAGATACATGCAGTACAAGTTCTGGTCGTGTTATATTGAGAACAGTTTAAACCACTACTGTAGCTTTCACATTCAGCCTTAGAGTTAAAATCAAAAGTTCCAGGAAATCCCCCAGGAGCACCTCCACATATAGGACTACTCACAGTACAAGAACATCCTGCTCTATATTTACCTGATGAATTATTTACAACACAAGATTTAGCGTAACAATATACTTCTGCAGATACTGTGGTATTAGTACAAGATCCTCCGCTTGAAGAGCTACTTGAAGAACTACCACCAGAAGAACTTGATGAACTAGAAGAGCTTGAAGTCGTTGGCACCCATTCACATTTTCCGTTTTGCCATTTGTGATCATTCTGACATTGACAAGATTGATATTTTCCGTCACAATGCTCGCCTACACCACCATAATATCCCATGCCGGTACATGTATACTTATATGTGCCATCACAATTTTTCTCACACACGCCGTCGACCATTATGTACCCTTCTTTGCATTTGCACACTTCATATAGTTCACCGCATCGGGCACCACTTCCGACCATACCGATTCCAGAGCAAGGAGTGTACTTCGTCGGACAGCTCATGCAATATACATAATTGATATTAAACGGACATTTTATAGACCATTCAGAACAACTTTGCCGTTTATATCCCAGACTAGTGCAGTCTTGGTTCAGAGAGCACCAATCAGTTCCGTTGCAGACGCACATCCCGCTTGATGAGTTCCAAGTATATCCGGACGCGCATTTGCAGGCGGTATATTTACCACCGCAAGCCGTACCTGACCCGCCGGTGATGTTGCTGCCCGAACAAGTGTATTTATAAGTACTGCCGCAGGTGCAGGTTCCGGTAGAAGCGTTCCATGTGTATCCACTGGCACATTTACATTTTTGATATTTGTTGTCGCAGCTATTACCTTCACCACCTGCATATCCGGTTCCCGAACAAGTATATTTATAGCCCGTCGAGCAAACACATTTTTTCGCTGAGGCGCTCCATTCATAATTTGTCGGGCATGTACATTTTGTATAATAAGTTCCGGTATCATCTTTACAGCTTGACCCACTACCGGTTGCCGAACCACAGTTTACATAAGTTCCGGTATTTGATGAATTAGTGTCGCATTTAGTTTTATATTTTGTTCCCGTACAACTTGAGCAACTAGCTGTTTTAACGTGTCCGGTTGGAATGTTGCTTGATGTATAATTGTATCCGGTACACTTTTTACAACATTCTTTATATTTACCCCCACAAGCAGTTCCCTTGCCCTGCTCATCAGTGCCTGTACAAGTTTTGTTGTATTCATCGGCGCATTTGCAACCTGTATGCCAACGGCTATCATAAGGGCACAAATCTCCCTTTTGTTGTCCATTAGTACATACTGTATTAACATAACCTTCCAGTTTGCACATATTAGAACCATCAGGGTCAATCGGCCCAGGTCCACTGCTTGACGAGCTACTGTCAATACCGCCACCGGCACCACCACAGTTTCCTGCGTCAGTAATAAAGCACACCGATGCAACTTGCTTTGCTCCTTTTTGCGGCAAAGACAACATCATTCCGGCATTAAGACCTGATTCGTTCAAATTATAAGCTTGATACCCTTCGGGAACAGACGTCCCATAAATTTCAGACGCCCAAACGTCGCCGCAGTATAATAATGCTGCAGCTGACACGCCCACACACAAAAAGCGTGACATATTCATCATAATACACCTCTACACACACATTAAAAATCTACACACAAAGTTAGAATACCATAAGATTGGTTAAAAATCAATTATTTTTTGAGCGTTAAAAAACACTTGCCAAACCGGAGCTTTGAGTGCAATATCATCTCTATTAACTTCACTTAATGAATGAAAGATACTTTATGGCACTACAATTTGAGATATTAAAAACCATCGGCAAGACGCGCCGTGGCCGCCTGCATACCAAACACGGTGTGGTTAATACTCCGGCATTTATGCCTGTTGGCACCTGTGGCACGGTCAAAGCGATGATGCCTGAGTCTGTTGCCGCCACCGGAGCCGAGATTTTGCTAGGCAATACTTATCACTTAATGCTACGTCCGGGGGCTGATTTGGTTGCCAAAATGGGTGGCTTGCATAAGTTTATGAACTGGGATAAGCCGATTTTGACTGATTCCGGCGGTTTTCAGGTCATGAGCTTGACCGGCCTGCGTAAGTTGACTGAGGAGGGGGTTACCTTCCGCTCCCACGTCGATGGCAAAAATTTTTTTTTGAGCCCGGAGGAGTCAATGTCTATCCAGCATAAACTGGATTCGAATATCACCATGGCTCTTGACGAGTGCACACCATATCCAGCCACGCATGACCAAGCCCTAAAGTCGATGCAAATGTCCATGCGTTGGGCTCGCCGCAGCCGCGATGCTTTTATTGACCGCGATGGTTATGGTATTTTTGGCATCCAACAAGGCAGCGTGTTTAAGGATTTGCGAGCAGAATCTGCGCAAAAGTTGCGAGAGATAGGCTTTGACGGTTATGCCATCGGCGGACTGGCTGTTGGCGAGGGACAAGACAAAATGTTTGAAGTTTTGGACTATGCCCCCCAAATGCTGCCGGAAGACAAACCGCGTTACCTAATGGGAGTAGGGCGCCCTGATGACATTGTCGGTGCAGTTCTGCGCGGGGTAGATATGTTTGACTGCGTCATGCCCACCCGTTCCGGCCGCACGGCACAAGCCTTTACCGCCAGAGGACCGATTAATATTCGCAATGCCCGCCACCGAGAGGACCCCCGCCCCTTGGAGGCCGGCTGTGACTGCCCATTATGCACTCATTATTCCAGAGCTTATATCCACCATTTGCAAAAATGTAACGAGGTCTTGGCTGTCATGTTGTTGACCTGGCACAATATTCGTTATTATCAAAGGCTTATGCAAGGGCTGCGTAACGCCATTGAAACTGACACTCTGCAAGCCTTTGCTGAAGATTTTTACCGCCAACAAGCCGCCGGAGATATAGAGGAGATTTAACCATGACCGAAAGTGATAATAGCCAAGTAATAGATTCGTTTAGAGAGCAAAACAAAGCCGACGGTGTAAGGGTTTTTGTTGCCGGCGGACATCGTGACGGTAACGACCCTGCTTATGTTGAGGCCGCTTACAACCTTGGCCGGCAGATTATCAAAATGGACTTCAAGCTTGACTTTGGATTGTCCAATGCCGGTATAATGGGCGCAGTTGCCCGTGGTGTGCTGGATGGCTGGAACACTAAGCAGAGCAAGGTTCAAGGCTCCCCGATTCAAGCCATTACCACCAAGGAATATTATGCCCTCTATCCCCGAGATGACGAGCTCCTCCGCCAAATAGAGAATGTGATTCTGGCCAAGACGCTGGAGGAGCGCAAGCAAAAGCTTCTGGATTCAGATATTATAGTTTTTGCCCCCGGCGGAGTTGGTACTTTAGACGAGCTGGCTTATGACTGTGTAGCCATGCAAGATGGCCTGCTTCAGGTTAAGCCGTTTATTTTTTATAATGTTAACGGATTTTTCCACCACTTGCTGGAGTTTTTGAAGTTTATCGCGCTTGAAGGTTTTGCCGAGCCAATGCCTTTTATTGTTGTTGATGACGATAGAGAGTTGAGCATAGTCTTCCGCCTGTTTAAATACCGCTATAATCAGAAGGCCGCCACCACAAGTGAAGCTTATGAAAACGCACGCAAGCTGGCTTATGAGCTACCTTATTTCTTAAAACGCAAGACCGATAGCTCTGTCCATATTGAAGATTTGGTTGCCGAGGTTGACGCCATCAACGCTCAAGGCAGTGAAGAAGATAAGAGCCGCTTGGCCGAAGAATTTGAACAAGCCTACCTTGAAAAAGAGATTGAGCGCATGTACGAACGCTTGGCCAAGACCGGCCGCGACACCTCAATTGTTAGCGACAAATTGACCGCGTTAAAAAAGCGCCGCCAAGGGCATAAGAAATAATTACACACCCAATATATCATCCTCTCCCGTGCAGGGAGAGGTCGACGGCTGCACCGTCGGGAGAGGGGAGCTCGACAGCGCCCAAACATTTTCCTCTCCCGTGCAGGGAGAGGTCGACGGCTGCACCGTCGGGAGAGGGGAGCAAGCGCAGCTTTAGCGCCGGCATATATTTTATATTTTTGCCCTCTTTTCCGTCCGTTACTGAAAATAATAATTGAAATAAATAAAATTTTATGTTATACTGCTCCTATGTAAAAAAATGCATAAGGGAGCTTTGATTATGAAATTTCAATATTTACTTATCGGGACAAGTCTGTCCTTAATCCCAAGTTTAACTTCTGCCCAATGCGTCGCTACGCAGGATTGCGCCTCCTTGGGCACAGAGCAAGCCACAGCTAGGTTAGGGCTCCACGGGCACCGTGGCGGCACCCGCTTCCAACCGTTAACCTAGTGGGTCAAGCTGCACCAGCTTGTGCCCGCGGGGGCTCCCCGCTCAAGCTGGCACAGCTTGTGGCACCCGCTTCCTACCACGGGGCATAAGGGTCGCCCTCATTTTCAAAAAAGGTTGATACTTCACTCAAAAATGCCTCTTGATAAGTATATGGGTTAAAGTTATATAAGTACGGCAGCTTTTGATATTTGGTAAAGTTGCCGTCATTCACATATTGCAACACCACCGTCAACGGCAGCTCGAGGTTATAATTATCGGCAAAATCGTAGTTTCCGGCTTCTTCTTCATCTTGATAATTAATGATATAAAAGTCATAAATACCCTGCCAGTTTTCCCGATAAGCCTGTTCAATCATGGCCATCGCCTCACCGCAACTATCGCATGGATTGTTGTTGTAGAATACATAAATGATTGGGGTTCCGTTATAACTTCCGTTTCCGTTAGATTCTGCGGGGCCGGTCTGCCCGTAATATCCGCTGTATTCGCTTTCGCCATATTGCGCCTTGGCTGGCAAAACTGAAATAGTCCAAGCAATCATTGCCAAACAGATAATTTTTTTCATTGATTTATCCTCTTGTTGCTTTAACTCTACCATTAAGAGTAAACACCATGCTCAAATAGTCAAGCGGTTTTATCAATAATCATGTGCAAATAACAATCCCGTATTGACTCCACCGCACCCGACTGCTAGATTAATAAACAGTTTTTGCGGGGTAAAACATCATGTTGCATAAAATAGATAAAGTATTAGAGAAGATTTCTTCATTTTTCACACCATTGACCAAGGCATTATCGCCGCTTTACAAACGGTGGGTTTTGCCTACGCAAACTAAGATATCGGAGCAGTTTTTTAAGCGCCTGCAAAAATACCTTAAAGTCTCCACCAAGCAAAAAAAGAAACTCCTTGAAGAGCAGCAAATCAGACGTTGGCGCTTATATACTCTGGCGGCAGGGTTGTTGCAGATTTTTGAGCCCAAGCTGCTGTACGGAGAATATTTCTTTAGCCTTAGTATATTGACGATTCCTTTCTTGCTGTTGAGCATCAAAGGCTACCGTATTGCTTATCTGGGGTTAGCATTTTTGCAGCTTGTCGGAGCTTTGATTCTGTTGTGGTCAGGCCTCTGGAGTGCTTTGATTTTCTTGCTCATTTGCAGCGGCGTCTATGCCTTTGCTTTCAGGTTTGAAAATGCCCGTATTGAGTTAGAGCGCCATTTTGAGCTCCGCTCTCATCGCCCGCAAATCCAAAAAGATATTATCACCGCTCTGTTAGCGTTATTAATTGCTTGGTGTGTGTGGGGTTTGAGCACATTGTTTGGTTCATCTGGACCCAATCTCTCTACTGAAGAACTCAAACTTGAACAAGAAAAAGCCTATCGCTTGAGCTTGGTTGCCGGCACGGTAGTCCGCCATGTTTACGGCTATGCTGATTTTTGCCGTCAGGAGGGTTATGAACTCCAAAAATACCCCCGCGCTTTTGCCTCTCGCTTTGCGCCTGAAATCTCCCGCATCCAGCAGGAGCTGGGCAAAAAAGGCAGCAGCTTGCAGCAGTTTTATTTGAACGCCAAGCAAAGCTACGGCCGCAAACTTTTTGACAGTATCGCCAGCGAGATTGACAGCTTCCGCCGCCAAGCCATTATGGAAATGCTTGAACTCCAAAAAGGTATTCCCGCCTCCCAAATCAAATGGAACGAGGCGATTGATTCTTCAATCTCCATGCAGGAGGCCTGCCTGATTTTTGATGAAATGTATGAGAGCATACTCTCTTCCTCAAGCCGGAGCTTTGCTGAAGTCCGCGGTTATAGCGGAGAATAACTGATGCTAAACCTACTCTGGGCATCTTTTTTTATCATCAGCTTTATTGTTGCCATTTTCAGCGGCAGCCCGGATGTATGGAATGCCTTGAGCCAAGCATTGTTTTCTTCAGCAAAGACCTCCTTTGAAATTTCCTTGAATTTGACCGGCATTTTGTGCCTGTGGCTCGGGCTTTTAAAAATTGCCGAGAACTCTGGTTTGACCGAACTCTTGTCCAAAGCTTTAATGCCGTTATTTAAAAAGATTATGCCTGATGTTCCTGCCGATTCCCCGGCCTTTGGCTCTATCGTAATGAATATGGCCGCCAACTTTTTGGGCCTTGATAACGCCGCAACTCCGATGGGGCTCAAAGCTATGGAACAGCTGCAAGCTGTCAACCATACGCCGGAGCGCGCCTCTCCGGCTCAAGTCTTGTTTATGGTTATCAATTCCTCCGCCGTAACTTTGATTCCCATCACGATTCTGATGTATCGCGCCGAGCTTGGTTCTTCTAACCCTAGCGCGGTGTTTATCCCGATATTATTTGCCACTTCGGTTTCGACTTTGGTTGGCTTTTTGAGTGTAGCCATGGTGCAAAGACTAAATATTTTCAACCGCGTAGTTTTAGGCTATCTGCTGTTTTTTGTAGGCATTATTGCCGCCGCCGCGTGGTATTTTTTATCTCTGCCTGAGGCTGAACGCTACCTCGCCTCATCATCTTTGAGCAATGCTTTGCTGTTCGGGATTGTCACCTTTTTTATTGCATGGGGGTTAATCAAACGGCTTAATGTCTACGAAACTTTTATTGACGGAGCCAAAGAAGGTTTTTCGGTAGCAGTGCGTATAATCCCCTATCTGGTGGCCATGTTGGTAGGCATCGCCGTCTTTCGCGCCTCAGGTGCCATGGACTATGTTGTCAATGGCTTGGCGTATGTCTGCGGCGCCCTTGGCTTGAATACTGATTTTGTCCCCGCTTTGCCGACAGCTCTGCTCAAGCCATTATCCGGCAGCGGCGCCCGCGCCATGATGATAGAAACCATGCAAACTTATGGGGCAGATAGCTTTGCCGGCTTTGTGTCTTGTATTGTCCAAGGCTCAACCGAAACCACGTTTTATGTCTTGGCGGTTTATTTTGGCTCGGTCAAAATCACCAAGACCGGAGCCGCTTTACCTTGCGCTTTGCTGGCTGATGCCGCCGGTATTATTGCCGCGATTTGCTTTGGCTATATGTTTTACTAAAGCCATTTGAGACGCCGCATCACCCAAAACGATATAATGACCATAATCGCCATAATCACACACACGCCCCAAAATGCATAATCATAATCAGCAAAAGGTATTCCTCTCACATTAATACCTAGCAAACCGGTCAACATTGTCAACGGAGTAAAAATTACGGTTACTAACGAAATTACATACATGATATTGGTCATACTTACGCTCATCTTGCTCTGCAATTCCTCAGAGAACACACTTAAGTGGTCGCGACAGTAGTCCAAATCTTCCACCGCTTTGGTAATATCGTTTAGGATTTCACGAATATCATCACGATCTTCTTCACAAAGCTGATTGAGCTTGTCATTTTGCAAGCTCATAAAAATTTCTTTCTGGGGGGCTGTATAGCGCCGAATGGTAATAATCTCGCGCCGCATTTCGCTGATTTGGTTGCGTAGTCCAAAAATTTCCGATGCATCGGTATTAATAACTTTTTCTTCCAGATTGTCAGTATCTTCTGAAATTTGAATAATCGCATCATTAATTCCATCAACCATCATCTGAGATATAGTTAAAAACAATTGCATCGGAGAAGGAGGAATAAACCCACGCTTAATCTTTTGGTGCATCTGATTAATTACCTTGAGCCGCCGGTGTGCCAGAGTAATGATTTTGTTTTTATCGACCCAGATTCGCAAAGACACCATATCTTCAGGGTCACATCCTTGATTGTAGTTAATCCCGCGCAAAATCAGCACCACGCCTTCTTCATCGTGAAAGTATCTCGGCCGTGTGCTGTCATCACACAAAGCCAAAGCCACATCGGGAGAAAGCCCATATTCATTGACCAGCAATCCAAAAGTATCTTTGTTGGTATAATCCAGATTATGCCAAAAGAAACGGTCGGTTTTTTTGAGCTTGATTACATTTTTGTTGTCCAAGATTCGCACGGAGTTATTTTTGGTAAACACCACCGCATACGGAAAAGCATCTAACCGGCAAGAAGTCTCATCATCCAGATTATCGTCCATGGCGTTTTATCCTTTGTTCAATTAGGGTATTTTTTTTGTGGTATAAAACAATTTTTGTAGTAGAATATCATCAAATCCATAATTATCCGTAAACAAATTATAGGAAACACAATTTATGAAAGCATTATTGCAAAGAGTCAAAAGCGCCGGAGTTTCTATTGGCGGGCAAAGCTATTCTTCCATAGAGCAGGGGCTTTTAATTCTCTTAGGGGTTGAAAAAGGCGATACAGAAACCGAGGCCGCTTGGCTGGCACAAAAAATAATCAACCTCCGTATTTTTGAGGATTCGGCCGGTAAAATGAACTTATCAGTGCAAGATATTAAAGGAGAATTGCTTGTTGTTTCTCAGTTTACGCTAGCGGGAGATACCAGCCGCGGCAACCGCCCCGGATTTGACACTGCCGCTCGTCCGGATGTCGCCAAACCGCTTTATGAATATGTGGTAAAAGAGCTGCGCCATTCAGGACTCAAAGTCGAAACCGGTGTTTTTCAGGCTGATATGCAAGTCTCGTTGATAAACGACGGCCCCGTAACCTTTATGCTTGAAAAGAGGGGAAATTGATGGATTTATCAAGATATTCTTGGCCCCTTTTGTATAAAAGATTAAGGCAGTTGTCATGGTCCGATTCTCAGGGCTTAACCGAGCTTGAAACAGACACCTACCAAGGCATAAAACTTAATCCGGAGGTTAAAGAATATGCAGTCTTTTTGCTCCAGCTCAGCCTAATAAAAGGGGAGGTAGAAAAGTCGGTTTCTCAAGCTTATAAAGTCTGGGAAGCCGGAGACCCGCTTGACTTATCCGTCAAGTCACTTTACCTCCGCCAGTTGACTGCACTCAATCTTTATGAGCAAGCCCGTCCCTTGCATCAACATTTAATCCGCGCTTTTGACCGGCTGGAGCGTTCAGCGCAACAGGCGTTGCTTAATTATGCGATAGTTTTTGACGACCTAAAACTTCTGTCTTTATTGTCTGACGCACTCACACTTCCCGAGGCTTGCCGCGAAGCCTTTTCTAATGCCACGCAACGCCGGCTCCTCAGCGCGATGATAAAACTTATATTCACAGAGTTTGCTCACCGCATCGGCGATTTCCAAGTTGATATTAAATCCTCAAATATATTGCTTTCAGTCAGCCTTAATGTTTCTTCCCTTGAAGATATAAACGCTGCCTTTTACGCCAAAATGCAAGAGCTTATTACCGCCAGCCATTGTAACCAACTTGATAAGATACAAGTCCGCTTATCCCCCTTATCATGGCACTTGCCGCTTGCTTTTACTGAGGAGTAATTATATTTGGTAAGGTCGAGATGTTTCCGTTTTGGCGTTCTTGATATAGCATTGATTTAGCTAAAATCTCACAAGTATTGGTGAACAACTTTTTCATCAAATTATAAGCGGTTTGTTGCTCATTTTCATCATTTTGGTAGAGTACAAAACGGTTCTGATGCTCGGTAATCTTTTTGCCCGAAGCTCTGAACTCCACATCCATCGCCACCACCATCTGCAAGCGGTTTGTCTCACGGTTAATCGGGTCGGTCTTGGCGCGCAGTACTCTGGGAGAGACCACATAGTCAGCCAGCTCTTGATTATCCGTCACCAAAAAAGCATCATTATTTTCAAACCATTGCTTAATAAAATCAGCATAAGCCGCTGATTCGGTGTTGTCAAAAAAAGCCATCGGCATCACATAAACCAAAGCCTTGTTATCGCCTCCATCTAAAGGCTGAGGCTCGTCATCAAGCAGCTCTTCATCGGCAATATCGGTGCTGTTATCAGGCAACAACTCTTCCTCTGCCGCTTCACTTTGATAAGTCTTATCAGCATTATCATTATTATTAGTCCCGTCAAACAGCACCTCTTTTTGCGCTAATAAGGCTTCATCTTGCAGCTGTTTATTAAGGGTTGCCTTTTGCAGTTCATCGGATACGGCCTCGGACAAATTATTGGTTTCTACAATCGGCTCATCTTCAAGGCTTTCTTCCTGAGACAGCATCGCTAAAGTATCATTAACGGCTTTTTCCAAATTTTGCGGAGCCACATAAGCTGAAACACTGGCGCATAACTGTTCTTCATCAGCTGTTGACTTAACATCAACATCTTCCAAATATTCATCAACGACGGCATAGACCATCACATTAAAATCATGCAAATCCAGTTGCTGACGATATTGTTTAAGCATATCCAAATTGCTGACCGCCCAAAATGCAGCTTTATCAGCGGCTTTAATTCTGGCCGAAGCTTTAGACACATCGTCACCCAGTTTTTCACAAGCCTGACCTTCAATTTTAATACTTTCGGCATAAGCGGTACCAGCGGTCATCAAGCACAACAAACCGCTGACAATTACTTGGTATAAATTATAAAAACTTCCGCATCTCATAATAAAATATTATAAAATCTTGAGTTAAATATCATTAATCTTTTTCAAGTTATTCACTCGTTGCGTAATTAAATTTTTTATGTTAAAGATTATAAAACAACCTTAATGGAGACAACACGAATGGTTATCACCTTTTCGACGATATTAATATTGTTTTTAGCGTTAATAAAGCCGCTGCAGCGCAATGGTTTTTATATTTTGCATTGCGCGATGGTAATTCTTTCAGCTTATTATATTGAGACGCATTATTTCACGGCGCGCGCCTTTGGTTACAAGACATTTCTGCTGTTTTTAGTATTTCAGTTTATATCCATAAATTTGGTTACGATTCTGGCCTATTGGCACGATAAAAAAGCCGCCATCAAGGGAGCCTGGCGCACTCCGGAAGCCCAGTTGCATACCCTTGAACTTTTGGGTGGGTGGATAGGCGCCTTTATTGGGCAAAAACTTTTTCATCATAAGACCAAAAAACGCAGTTATCAGGCAGTATTTTGGCTTATGGCAATATTCCAAGTCTTTATAATTTGGTGGATTTTAAAATTTTTAAAAATCATCTAAAAGTTTATTTCGCATTAATGGAAAATTAAGACAATTAATTTATAACCTTAACTAAAGAAAATCATGAACAGATTTTTTAATAACCCCCCACAGTAATTGGAGAACATAATATGTCAGATATATCATTAACCGCAAGTATGCGTTCTAATCTGCTTTCATTGCAAAGCACCCAGTCTTTGATGGATACGACGCAAGAGCGTCTTTCCACCGGCAAGAAGGTCAACTCTGCAATTGATAACCCTTCATCTTACTATACCGCACAAAGCTTGACCAACCGCGCTTCTGACTTGGAAGGCTTGTTGGACAGCATGGGACAAGGTATTCAAACCATTCAGGCCGCTAACGAAGGTATTGAAGCCATTACCGACTTCGTACAACAGGCTAAAGCGGTAGCTAACACCGCGCGTGATACCGCCGTTAAAACCGAGCTTTCAACCAGCAAAGATTTGGAAGCTTTAGGCGCTGATGATGAAAAGAAAGTTACCATCAAAATCGGCGATAAAAGCACAACCGTAGATTTTGATGACTCTAATGGTGATACAGCAGCTAATGCTGCCGGAGCATTAAACGGAGCTCTTGCTACTATGGCTTTACCGGAAGGCGTTGGTGATGCTGATTCTGGTGATACTAACTGGGATGATGTCCTTGAGTTTAAGGCTTCTGGTAAAAAAGTTGTTCTTAGCATTAAAGATGACAAAGAAGAGTTTTTGGATTCAGTCAACATCAACATCAGCGGTTGGGATTCAGTTAATATGAATGGTACCATTAACCCGCATGACCGTGAAAGCTCAATGGAACAGTTCAATGAAATTTTGAGCCAAATTGACCAGATTGCCTCAGACTCATCTTACAAAGGTGTAAACCTTTTGAAGGGTGATGACCTGAAGGTAGTCTTCAATGAAGACCGTTCATCTTACTTAGATGTAAAAGGTACCAATGCTTCATCTTCAGGTTTGGGCTTGTCATCAGCTACAGATTGGACCACCAACACTGCAGTTGACGAAGTTATTACCTCAGTTGATTCTGCTATCAACCAGTTGCGTGATATGGCTTCAGAGTTTGGTAACAACTACTCCATCGTTCAAACTCGTCAAGACTTCACCGAGAACTTGATTAACGTTCTTGAGGAAGGTGCCGACAACTTGACCCTGGCCGATATGAACGAAGAGTCCGCTAACATGCTTGCTCTGCAAACCCGTCAGCAGTTGGCAATTAACTCATTGAGCTTGGCTTCTCAGGCTGCTCAGTCAGTATTGTCACTGTTCTAAGCCGTAGCTTAATGCATCAAAAGAAACAGCACTCGAAAGAGTGCTGTTTCTTTTGTGGGATATATAAAATACCACAAAAAAATTGCGGCAGCTTTAATCCGGCTTGCCGCAATTATTTTATGAGGTTAGTCGTACAAATCAGGCAACCGCTTATCACTTTCAGTAGCAGGCTTTTTTACCTTTGCCACTTGCTGAAAACATAATATAAACTTATCAGCATCAAAGGCAGAGCTTTCCGGATTATACAGCTTAGCTGATAATGCTTCTAACATCTCAGACATCTCATTGTCGTTGATAGTTTCAGCCACATCTTTCAGATTTGTAATATTGTCACGCTTAAATTGTACTCTGGCCCACCTAATCAGCTCATCGCGAAGCTTTTTCAGATTATTGGCTTTGGCTGATTTAATGATGATTTTGGCATAATCTTTGACCGAACGGACTTCCGGCTCGCCGTTATCCTTGCGCTTAGGAGCCAAAATCAAATAGCAAATTACGATTCCCGCTAAGAAAGCAAGCGCAATCCACACATATTTATCCAAACCGTCGTGGCGTTCCTCACGCAACTGAGCCTGCTCAATATCAGCATCGCTTTTACGATTGATTCGCTGTTGCTGCGAAGCATCTGCTTCAATATTAGGGGCACTATCTGGTTCTTCATTTTCGGTCACAGCTTCCTTCATTGCCTCATTGGGCAAAACATTAACCTTCATCTCCGGCAGGACTGCGGTTTCGTTTTTACCGGTTAAAACATTAAACCAGTTGACCTTCACCTCCGGCACTACGACATTTCCGGCGGCTGATGGAATATACACGGTTGAAATCATGCGATAAGAAGCAATCTTGTCACCTTCAATTTTCATTTCGGTCACTGGTTTTTCCGGATATTGCCGCAGGTTTTGAGTATCCTTAAGGTAGAGGTTAGGCAGTTGGTTTCCGATAACACGGACAGCTTTAATATAAATATTACGAGTTACAGCCTCACCGACTTTGAATTTGGGCGGGTTAGGCTTCCATTCCGAGAACAGCTCCACGCTTTGCGCCGGAATCCACCAAGCACCTTGGCTTTGTTGCGGAATAGGTTTAACCTCTATCTCAATCGGCGATGATACAGCCGACAAAGGTGTTTTTACAGCAAAAATATCATCAAATCCGAGCGTCATTCCACTTGGGCCGAATGCATCATCAAACACATTGCGCATTGGGTTTTTGCTTTTGGTCAGATAGAAACCGTCCACCATAAACGCCGGCAAAGTCAGTTTCCCGCTGCGTTGCGGAAAGAAAGCATACACCTGCTTAATCACTCGGGTTGACTTTCCGTTTACGACGGTGCTTTCAAGCTCCGGCGACCCCATCATTTTAATCACCCAGTCGTTTTCATTAATATCGAGCGGCACTACGCGGTCAATCTGCACTCCGCCGGTATCATAAATCTTGAGTGTAACATTAATCTCCTGTTGAACAAAAGGTTTTGAGTTGTCAACTTCAGCCTCAATTTGGAGTTGATACGGGCTGGTATTTTGGTTTTGATTTTGCATATTTTGGGCTTGATTAGCCGGCACGATTTCCACTTCCAGCGGGTTGCTTGAAAGCTTTCCCAGTTTCAAGGCCGGAATTTTTATTTTTCCGGTTTTTTTAGGCATTAATAACAGCTGCCATTCTTGGGATTGCGACATTTTTCCGTTAATAAAATTATGCTGGAAAGCCGTTCCCATAGAAAATATGCTAAAATCGCTTTCCAACGGAGCAAAATCCGGCTGCTGATTGGTTTTTCCTCCGTCATATTTAATACTCAGGGTAAAAGTCTCACCTTGAGGGATTATTGTTCGGTCAGCTTCCGCGACAAGTCCGGCAGCCATTGCCGGAGCCGTCCAAGCCAATATAGCCATTATAATCAAGCAAAACTTTTTCATTTTTGACTATTCTCCATATCTGTTTTTGCGATATTCTTTGCGAATAAAAGCTTTCAGCAAACCGCCGTTATCTTCGGGAATTTGCCGATATTGTTGTTCACGAGCCTGAGCTCTTTCATCATAATTTTTGTCGTCATCTCCGCGGCTTGGCTTTGCCGAAGCAGGCTTTTCTTGAGCTTTTTGTTCATCATTGCTTTCTTCACCTTGAGCTTGCTCCTGCTGATTTTCGTCTTGAGAATCAGAATCATTGGGCTCTGCCGAAGCATTATTTTGTTTTTGCGGAGAAGCTTCAGCTTCATCACTTCCTTGCGAGGCAGATTGATTTTGGTTCTGCTGTTGCTGCTGTTGTTGCTGTTGTTGCTGCTGTTGCTGCTGTTGTTGCTGCTGTTGTTGCTGCTGTTGTTGCTGTTGTTGTTGTTGTTGTTGTTGTTGTTGTTGTTGTTGTTGTTGTTGTTGTTGTTGTTGTTGCTGCTGTTGCTGTTGCTGTTGCTGTTGCTGTTGCTGTTGTTGTTGCTTTAGGTATTCCAGATTAAATTTAGCGTCTTCATGATTCGGATTGATTTTCAAAACCTCTTCATATTTCGCAATTGCTTCTTCAATCTTTCCGCTTTTGGCCAAAGCATTTCCTTGGTTGTATAAAGCCGTTTCACCACTCCCTTTATTGAACCAAGCCAATGCCGCATTATAATCTCCGGCCTTATACAAGCTTGAAGCCTTCCATTCTGGCACCTCAAATTTCTCCGCTGCGGTTTTATAGTCCGCTTGGTTAAAAGCTCTCAATCCTTCTTGATTATTGTTGAGGAAAAATCCAGCCTCGGCACTTGTGGCACAGCCTGCTACTAAGGCAATCACCAATAACCCTTTTCTGAAAAAGTACAGACAGCACACTAGGCATACAAATACCAGATAATATCCATAATCAATCCATACCGAACGTTTGTTTTCCGAGTTTTTCAATTCTTGGCTCAGGTTTTTCTGCATAAACTGCACAACCTTTTTTATGTCGGCATCACCGGCGCTGACTTTGCTGTATACTCCGCCGCCGACCTGCGCAATTTGTTCAAGCTGGCTGTCCGGCTTGGCATTAACGGCGATTGCCGATACTAAAAATCCCTTGCTTTTAGCTTTTTCCGCCGCTTTTAATGCTTGCGCAAAATCCTCTCCGCCGTCCGCCGCCAAAATCAACAAGTTCCCTTGCGCAAAACCTCCGTTTTCCAATTTTTCTGAAGCAAAATCAATAGCTCTGCTCAACTTGTTTCCGTTGACCGGCATAATCGCCAGTTTAATTTCCGGCAATAGGTTGGTAATAATTTTGGGGTCGTCTGTAATCGGCGTAATCAAAAACGGCTCTTTTGAATAAACAATCATACCCGCCTGTTGTCCGCCGAGAGTTTCCAAAAAGTCGTTAATTTTGAACTTAGCACGCGCCAATCGGCTGGGAGTTATGTCTCGTTTGTTCATTTGTGATGACACTTCCAACATCACCATTACCGGATTCTGCGGCGTCAAACTCGGAATTTCCACCTTAGTCCAAGTCGGACCGGCCAAAGCGATAATAGCGGCACAAATCCCGACAAACGCCGCCCAAGATACAAATTTGCGCTGTTTGGAGCTCCCTTTGATGAGCAAAAAATCGAGCAGCTTTTTGTCGCATACTTTCACCCACGAAGACAAAGCCGTAGTATTTCTAAAAAACTTCCAATACATCACCACCGGCACCACCAGAGCCGCCAACCACCACGGCCGCATAAAATGAAAATTAGCCATAAATTCCTGCATTTTATACTCTCCTTACCACCCAGAGCAATACCAAAGCCAACGCTAAAGCAGCCCCCAACGGCCAATAAAACAGTTCAATGGTCTTGCGGACGAATTGCGCCTCATTTTCTGAAGCTTCCAGCTTATTAATCTCGGCATAAATCTTCTCCAAAGAAGAAGTATCTTTGGCCCTGAAATAAGTCCCCTGCGTAGCCTTAGCAATCTCGTTTAAGCTCTCCTCATCCAACCCGCTCGGCAGAGCCATCTGAAAACCTAATATTGATTGGACCAAAGCCGTATCAGCCCCCACACCGATAGTATAAATTTTTACGCCTTCCTCTTTGGCCAGATTAATCGCTTGCGGCAAAGTCAGTACCCCGCTGTTATTTTCACCATCGGTCATCAGGATAATAATTTTTTTATCAATATCTTTGCTGTCTTTGAGTGACTTTAGGGCCACGCCGATAGCATCACCGATAGAAGTGGAGTTTCCGGCCATACCGGCATCTGTAGCCCACAAAATTTCTTCAACCGATTTTTTATCATAAGTAATCGGCGCCTGCAAATAAGCCTGCGAGCCGAACAGTACCAATCCCACTCGGTCATCGGCGCGTTTTTTTATAAATTCTGACGCGGTCTTTTTGATGGCTGTAAGCCGGTCGATTCTGCGATTGCCCAGAGTAAAGTCCGGTTCGCGCATAGAGTTTGAAATATCCACCACCAGCAAAATATCGCGGCTCATCCCCGGCAGCCTCATCGGTTCTCCGACCCATTGCGGTCTGGCGGCCGCCAATACCAACAACGCCCATATCATATAAACCAATACCAAAGGCATTGCGATTTTAGCTTCGTCATGAGCGCGCATATTCCACAATCCGCCGGCTTTGATATTAATCTGCTCCAAATCTCGCAAAAACGGGACTTTCAGTGCATCGCCGTGCAATCCTTTGGCCGCCGGCAAAATATAGCGAAAGACAATTGGCAGCAGCAACAGCCACAACATTTCAGGATACATCACATGGTTCATAGATTTTCTCCAATCCAATCACGGCAAAACTCGCGCAGTTCATCAACTTCATTGCTGTTATAATCATTGCTTTCAGGGTTTATATAAGGAGCATTGATTAACAATTCGGCGGTGCGCCCATATATTTTGTGCTTGGCATGATTGTTCAAAAAGTCTAGCCACGCCTGCCCGAACAGCGCAGCGGCTGACTTATATTTGAGCACACAGATTCGCCGCAAGATTTTAGAGATTTCCCTTGCTGCAAAAATATCATTCATTGGGTATTGCGCCAACAGCTGCAGGGCATATTTTTTGCGGCTTTTGCGAATAATCTGCCTGATTAATTTGACACTTATCCAGCCGATGATTACGGCGGCCAAAATCACCCACCAACCATAAGCCGGCGGCCAAGCAGACACGCCCTCCGGCAGGTGAATATCTCTCAGTTCCGGCAGATTATCAGGCATATTTTTTCTCCCGATTGATTAAGATTAAGCATATCCTGCTATCAAATGTAGCAGTCAATTTTTCAAATATCAATAGCTTAAAGCAATTAATTTCATGATTATTTCAAGTTTAGTATGAAGCTCTGATTTTTGACAAAATAGAGTGCGCTGCCGGTTCAGAGGTCATTTGAGCTATGTGGAGCAAAATAAGATTGTTCGTTTATAAAAATATTTCTTTCATTGCCGAATTTCGCTTGACATTTTGTACAAAAAGGTGTCTATATTTAACTTGCAAATAAATTATTGTGTAACTTTAAAATTTAATATTATGAAAAAATTTTTTGTAACAGTGTCTTTGAGTTTATTGTGTAGTTTTTCGGCTTTGGCTTCATTGCCTGGCTCTCAAAGTGATCTGGTTTCATCGCAAACCGCTGAAATGGTTGTCGGCGCTGACAAAGGAGTAGGGACAGAGTATGTCTATTCTTCACCGGCAGGTAGTGCTTTCACACAAAAGGTGCAGGTAGAGGCGCTTCCGAGCCAAGCCGGAGATATTCTCTATCTGGAAACCACCGGCGGCGAGTATTTTAAGGTATGCTGCTTCAAACAGCTTGCCATTAATAATGTAACTTGCTCCACTGATGTCCCCAAGGCTAAAGAACCCAAAAAGCTGAAGGACTACACAATCTACTTCGCCCATGAAAATCAAACGGCGATAATCGTGTTCAAAGCGGCCAACAGCGTCACCCGTATCATCAAGATAAAGCTGACCTAAGCCGCCAACTGTTGCTCCAACTCCGGAATTTTTGTTCCGGAGTTTTTTTTTTGAAATTAATACTTGACAAAAAGAACGTTTTTCGACTAAACTTCCGCAATGACAAATATATTATTAATCTTATAATTTTTTTTAGATATGAAAACAGCAAATATTTTAGTAATTGGCATTTTGAGCATAGTGTTATCTTGTTCATCGCAACCAACGCCTTCCACTCCGCCGCAGTTTTCTGATGCGCTGGTTCTGCCCTCTGATTTAGTGACTGATTTGCACAACGGCTATTACATTGCTCAAGACGGAGCTAATTGTTTTGGCATCAAGTCTGAGGCACAAGACACCATGCTCGCTTTCTGTTACGACGCGATTGAGCCACTCTGGACCAAGGATAACGACGCTTTTGCCTTTGCCGCCAAGTATCAAGGCCGCTGGGGTGTTATCACACTTAGCGGATCAGAGGTTTTGCCTTTCCGCTACGACCATATCTGGATTCCCGAAGACCACGAGGTAATTGTTGTTGGGAATAAAGGCAAGTTTGGAATGTATGATTATCAAGGTCATGTGCTTTTGCCTGAACTTTACGGAGCCATTTATCCTTGCTTTGACTATGATGACGGTCAAGAGCTTGATAAAAGGTTTCTGCTGGTTGAGGACTATGACGGCCGCGGAGGCATTGCCGACTATGAGGGCAACATTATAGTTCCGGTAGTCTGCACCAAGATTGCCTGTGCTGAGGGTTATTGGTTTACCACCCAGTATGATGACAACCGCTATGCGGCTTATTTGTTAGACGGCCGCCCGGTTAGCACTGATGAGGTTGACGGCCGCCGCTATTTGGATGATGAATAATATTTGCCGCACAAAAAAGGTTGGAGCTTCGCGCTTCAACCTTTTTTTCTTTTAGTTATTTTTGCAGCAACCATCATTACCAAAGCTGTTATCAGGATAACAAATATAAATACACCGCCTTGTCAGATTCTTATCGCCTTTTAACAAACCATTTATCCTCTTGACTCCCTGTGTTTATTGTTATACACTCGCTCCAGTTTTAACTGATACGCTGTTTTTCAGCGCTTTAATACCTTTTAATATGATGCAACAGTTTTATATAATACATACCATTTCCATTATTATCCCTTAGGGGATATACTTTACTTTGCACATAATCAAATCCAGTTTGTTGTTCCGAAGTCATTTCGGATTCTGTTTTGTTAATTAATCCATTATAATCGGTTGAGAATAAAAAGATGAAACATTATGCAGAAGTCAAGGCAAAGCCAGACTTTGTCGAACTTGAAAAAGACGTCCTTAAATTTTGGGAAGAAGATAACACCTTTGAAAAATCCGTTCACAATCGTGACGGTGCGGCAGAATTTGTGTTCTATGACGGTCCTCCGTTTGCCAACGGCACCCCGCACTACGGCCATATTATGGTGTCTTATGTCAAAGACGTTGTCGCCCGTTTCCAAACCATGATTGGCAAAAAGGTTGACCGCCGTTTAGGCTGGGATTGCCACGGACTTCCGGCTGAAATGTCAGCTGAAAAACAGCTCGGTGTTTCCGGCCGCAAACAAATTGAGCAATTCGGGGTTGAGAAGTTTAATGACTTCTGCCGCTCTGATGTCCTCAAATACTCCGGCATTTGGGTCGATATGTTCAAGCGCATCGGCCGCTGGGTAGACTTCAACCACGACTACAAAACCATGGATCTTCCGTTTATGGAAAGCGTAATCCATAACTTTAAGGAACTCTACGATAAAGGTCTGGTCTATGAAGACTACCGCGTTTTGCCGTATTCTTGGGCGGCTGAAACTCCGCTTTCTAATTTTGAGGTCAACCAAGGCTATCAAGACAAAACCGACAACGCCATTACCGTAATGTTCAAGCTTGAAAACGGGATGAACATCTTAGTCTGGACCACCACACCGTGGACCTTGCCTTCCAACCTAATGCTTGCTGTCGGGCTTGATATCGACTACGCCATAATGGAAGAAAACGGCCAAAAATACATCTTGGCGCAAGCCTTGCTCGGCCGCTACAAAAAACAATTGGAGCATGCCGCACAAGTTGGCTCGTTAAAGGGCAAAGACCTGGTCGGCTTGAGCTATGAGCCGATGTTCCCTTATTTCAGCCACCTCAAATCTAAAGGTGCGTTTAAGGTCTTGAGCGGTGATTTTGTCTCAACTGAAGACGGTACCGGTATCGTCCACATTGCCCCGGGTTTCGGTCAAGATGACTTTGATGCCTGCCGCGCTTATGATGAGAACTTTCCGGTTGTTTGTCCGGTTGATGAAGCCGGCAAGTTCACCTCTGAAGTCCCCGACTACGAGGGCAAGCAGGTTTTTGAAACCAATGAGCCGATAATGCAGTGGCTCAAAGAACACGGCCTCTTGGTCAAAAAGGAGCAATACACCCACTCTTATCCTTTCTGCTGGCGTACAGATACCCCGCTGATTTATAAGGCCATGTCCAGCTGGTTTGTAAGGGTTACCGACTTCCGTGATGAGATGGTCAAAAACAACCAACAAATCAACTGGGTTCCGGAGCACATCAAAGACGGCCGCTTTGGCAAATGGCTTGAAGGCGCCCGTGATTGGTCAATCTCGCGCAACCGTTTCTGGGGTACGCCGATTCCGGTCTGGAAGTCTGACAATCCGAAGTTCCCGCGGGTTGATGTCTTTGGCTCTGTGGCTGAGATTAAGGAGAAAACCGGCTTTGAGGTTACCAATCTTCACAAACCCTATATTGATGATGTCATTTACCCCAATCCTGATGACCCTTCTGGGCAAACGATGATGCGCCGTGTCGGAGATGTCTTTGACTGCTGGTTTGAATCTGGCTCTATGCCTTATGCACAAATCCACTACCCGTTTGAGAACAAACAGTGGTTTGAAAATCATTTTCCGGCTGACTTCATTGTTGAGGCCATGGACCAAACTCGCGGCTGGTTCTATACTCTGACGGTATTATCTACGGCCTTGCACCACAAACCGGCATTCAAAAACTGCATCTGCACCGGCTTGCTGATGGCAGAGGGCGGGCAAAAGCTCTCCAAACGTTTGAAGAACTACCCTGACCCGAACGAGATTTTAGACACCATCGGTTCTGATGCTCTGCGCTGGTTTTTGGTATCATCACCGGTGTTGAAGGGTGGCAACCTCGCGGTTGATAAAGAGGGCAAAGAAATCGCCAAAGCCTCCCGCGTGGCTCAAATCC
>CALXRR010000011.1 GCA_944390905.1 uncultured Alphaproteobacteria bacterium | reverse complement strand
CCTCAAACTATTAACGCCCAATGCGTAGCCACACAAGATTGCGCGACTTTAGGCTATACCGAAACCTCTTGCTCCGGCGGCAGCGGTGTCAAATGCCCATTTGGTAATAAATGGGCTTGCTTTAAATCCGATTCGGAATTTTGCAACGAATACGGCTTTACCCAAACCTGCACCGGCACCAACCAAACCGGCGGCGCAAGCAAAGCTTGCAATGGAAAATATAATTACTGCGCTTGCGCTGATGGGTATATTTGGCAAAACGGTACTTGTAAGAGTAGTGGACCTGATTATTCAGACTGCGTCATCGGTGCATTGTATTACAGTGACGGCACTTGCTCTCAAGATAAATTAAGCTCTAAGACACTGCTTGGTGTCGTTATCTATGAAAAATCGGCCAATGAAAGCGGTTGGATTATGACGGTTAAGCCGATACAGACAGATATTCCTTGGGATACAGGTTCCGTTTATGCAACCGATATTACAGATACAGCGATTAGTTCAAGCTGCACCAATACCCAAAAGCTTGTTGCTTTGGGCAACCGCTTTGCGGCTGCTAATGCAGCAAATAATTATAAACCTACAGGTACTCCTAGTGGCAAATTTTGGTGCTTACCATCCTATGACTTGCTTGACTACATTAACAATTCTACCAATTTCACCAAAGTCAATGCCGGTATTACCACTGCCGGAGGCACAATCCTAGGAAATGTTTACAATAACGGAAGTTATTACTATGAGAGCGTTTGGTCGTCGTCTGAGCACTCTCGTTACTACGCTTGGGTTTTATATTCCAATACGAATGGTTCTCTAAGTATGACAAACAACGACAAGTATAACCCCACCAACTACTACACCGTTCGGGCGGTCATGGCATTTTAGATTCTCAACAGGGGCAGGATATAAGCATCACGCCTCCCCTGCCCCTATCTCTCAACCGCTAACCTAGGGGGTCAAGCTGGCACAGCTTGCAGGGGCACGATGCAAACGCAGTTCGTCCCTCTGCCCCTATCCCTCAACCGCTAACCTAGTGGGTGAAGCGGCACCCGCTTCCAACCTCTAATTAATGCCCGCGGGGGCTCCCCGCTCAAGCTGGCACAGCTTGCACGAGCATCGTGGCAGCACAGCTTCCACAACAGCATATCTACACTTGCAAACAAAAAAAATATATCATAACATCAAATTATAAAGGGCGGTTGCTTAAGACTGCACCTCAATTTTTTAACCAAGAGAGGATACATGAAAACCTATTATATAGTAAGCGGCGGTTTTGACCCCATCCACGAAGGCCATATTGAATTAATCAAAGCCTCGGCCGCAGCCAGCGACGGGGTTATTGTACTAGTCAATTCTGATGAGTGGCTCCGCCGTAAAAAAGGCAAAAATTTTCAAGACTTCTACACCCGCAAAACCATCTGCGAAAACTTCAAAGGCGTAATTGAAGCCATGGGTTTTGACGATACCGACAACTCTGCTTGCGACGGCATCCGTAAAGTCAGAAACAAATATCCAGATGTCCACTTGGTATTTGCTAACGGCGGCGACCGCCACAAAAACAACATTCCGGAAACCGACGTCTGCAAGGAGTGTCAGGTTGATTTAGCATTCGGAGTCGGCGGCGACAACAAAGCTAACTCCTCTTCTTCCATTCTCAAACGCTGGGACGAAGAATAATCCACCCCGAGGAAGGCCCAGCCTTCCTCTTTTTTTACAAAAATATACAACTTAAAAAAATATATATTGACAACAAGCAAAAAGCATATTATTAAAGTAGTCGACTTCGATGGCGGGGTAGCTCAGTTGGTTAGAGCAGAGGAATCATAATCCTTGTGTCGGGGGTTCAAATCCCTCCCTCGCTACCATAAAGAAAAAAGCCTTGGTTAAAACCAAGGCTTTTGTTTATTTGATAAAAGGCTTCACATACTCGTCAAACTTAGCTTGATAAGAAGTATCCCACCCCATCAAATAATTTTTTCCCATACAAAACAACGGGGTTCCGACTTCATTACCCAAATCAAACTTGTTCACACACTTTACAAACAGATTATATCCATGCTTAGTCCGCACATTCAAGCGCTCCATCGCTAAGTTAGGATAATTTTTTTGCAAATAAGCCTCAGCATCTTTGCAGTGAGGACAACCTTCGGAATAGAACAAATAGATTTTATTATCCTGAATTTGATTATCTTTAAACTGAGCCTGAGCCTCCACACTGCTAAGGCACAACACTGCCGCCAACAAATACAACCATTTTTTCATCATATATATTCCCTATTTTTTTGACTTTCCGTCATCAACGACTTCATATTCCACATCAATCACATCATCATGTTTAGCTGAGCGGCGATTCTGTTTGCTCGGCTTAGCCATAAAATTTTCTAAATATCCTTTAAGTTTATAGCGCATATAAAAATACCGCCCCAGATTAATCAGTACCGTAGCCGCCAAGATTAACAAAACAAACGGCAACAAGAAGGCAAAAACATACACCGACAAAACAATGGCACCGGCACCGATAAAAGCAAACAATAGCCAAGACAACAGATTATTCATTCCCCACATTTAACGATCTCCTTTAAGTTTTTGTGCGGCAGCGATGGTAGCCCCTATCATAGCGGCATTATTTTCCAGCACGGCTCTTTTCAAGACGACGGGCCCGCCGAAAATACTTTTGTTTACTTCGTTTTCAATTTTATCAAAATCCATAAACTCGGTTAATGAACCAAAAAGGATTACCACTTCAGAGTCAAACAAATTAACCATGCCGACAATTCCGTCAATAACATCTTGCTGCCAGTGGTTAAACACCTCTGTCGCCAATTTATCACCTTTTTCCATCCCTTTAATCACGGTATGGCTGTCGGCATTTTCATCTTTATAGGCTTCTTTGGCATCAAGCCCCAAAGCCGTACCTGAAGCATATACCTCATAGCAGTCATACAGACCGCATGTGCATTTGCGCTTATGCCCGCGGTTAATGGGGAAATGAGCTTCACCGGCACAACCTGATTTACCTTTCAAGAGCTTGCCGTCAATCACAAAAGCCACACCGACACCGGTACCGATAGCCACCAACATCGCGTCTTTACAGCCTTTTGCGGCACCGTTATAAAGTTCGCCCCACATTGCGGCATTAGCATCGTTTTCCACATACACGGGCTTAGCAGACAAACGAGTAAACTCTGTATTGCGATAACCTTCGGGCAAGTTTCCGACCGAGGCTGCGATTCTGGTATTTTGAGGATCAACCTCACCAGCCGTGGCGATAGCGATTCCATCAATTTCTTTTTCATATACCTGCACAATCTCTTTTAGTTTATCAAAAATCGCCTTAGCCGTTTTAGGAGTGAAGACTTTTCCCCCTGGTTCCAAAACTTTTCCATGCTCATCAATAATAGCATAAGCAATTTTAGTCCCACCAATATCAAAGGCCAAAAACTTTAAATCCGACATTACGCCTCCTCTGTTAATAAATTATTTTGATATTATATTCTATATATAGTTTACATTTTATAAATACACAAACATCTTAAGAAAAACTTATGACCATATAAAAAACACAATCGAGGCTAAACTATGTTCGGAACATTCAATTTTCAAGATTTCATCAGCGCATTTATCGTTCTTTTCGCGATTATAGATATGCCGGGTTCGATTCCGATTATTTTGAAATTACGCCGCCGCGGCAAAGTCGTCGTTCCTTATAAGACAGCATGCCTAGCCTTTATAATGTTTATTATTTTCTTCTTTGTCGGAGAAGCATTTTTAAAGCTGTTTGGGGTTGATATATCATCATTTGCGGTCGCCGGTTCATTGATTATTTTTGTAATGGCACTAGAGATGATTTTGGATATTGAAATATTCAAAAGCACCGAAGATTCGCCCAAAGACAGCAGCTTTTTTCCGGTAGTATTTCCATTGATTGCCGGTGCCGGCGCCTTGACCACGATTCTTTCGATTCGCGCCCAATACGACGGCATCAACATTCTCTGCGCCATTTTGCTCAACTGCTTTGTTGTCTACGGCGTTTTGCGCCTCACCAAAAACCTTGAACGCTTGCTTGGCGCCGGCGGAATCTACATGCTGCAAAAGTTCTTTGGAATTATTTTGCTTGCCATCTCAGTTAAACTTTTTACTACTAATATTACTTTTATTATTGAAAGCATTTTAAAAAGCCAACATTAAAAAAATAGGAGGAAGACATGGATTCTCATTTTCGCAAACTTTTAGAACTCAGACGCTCGAACTACTCCTTAGGCAATCACCCCGACCTTTCACAGGCGGAGATTAATGCACTGATAGCAGATGCCGTAATGTATACCCCATCAGCCTTCAACTCCCAATCAGCTCGCGTTGTCACCCTCTATGGTGATGAGCACCACAAATTTTGGAATTTAACCCTGCAAGCTCTTAAGGCTCTGACCCCAGCGGAAAAGTTCAAATCCACCGAGCAAAAAATATCCTCTTTTGCTGCCGGATGCGGTACCGTCTTGTTTTTTGAAGACACCACCACAGTCAAAGACCTCCAACACCGCTTCCCGCTATATAGCCGGAACTTTCCCGTTTGGTCAGAGCAAAGCAACGCCATGCTCCAATTTGCACTGTGGTGCCTTTTTGCCGAACATAATATCGGAGCCTCGCTACAACACTATTCTCCCCTTGTTGACGCTTTTGTGCAAAAAGAATGGCTCATCTCGCCCGAATGGCAACTCATCGCCCAAATGCCCTTTGGCAATATCACCGCTACCCCTGATGAAAAAGACTTTCTTCCCTTAGCTGAACGCATAAAAACCTTTGGCTAACTTTGCCTCGCTCCTTGACGCCCCCTCTTGTTAATGTTAGAACAAATACGCAATTCTAACATTAACAGAGAGAGATTATGGAAAGTCTAATCAATTTTTTCAGCGCCCCGCACGAGGTTTTATCTACTTCGTGGTTATGGGTAAGTTTCGGCATAATCGTCACGGTTTTGCTGTTTCTGGATTTGTGTGTATTCCACCGCAAGAGTGAAGAACCAACTTTATCCGAAACCTTTAGATTAAGTGCTTATTATATTATCATAGCCCTAATTTTCGGCCTATTTATTATTTATGAGCGCGGCACCTCCGCCGGCCTGTTGTACTATACCGGTTATCTGGTTGAAAAAAGCCTTTCCATGGACAACATTTTTGTTATCTCCTTGGTTTTCACCAGCCTCAAGGTTCCCAACCGCTACCAACACCGTGTTTTGTTCTGGGGTGTTTTGGGTGCTATTGTAATGCGTGCCATCATGATTTTCATCGGTGCGGAATTAGTCAGCCGCTTCCATTGGATTTTGTACCTGTTCTCGATATTTCTTATTTATACCGGCGTCAAAATCTTTATGCCCGAAAAGGAAGAAACCCCGATTTTAGAACGTCCTCTTTTCAAGCTGATAAGACGTCGTTTTCATGTAACTCATGAAATTATCGGCGAACACTTTTTCATTCACAAAGGCGGTAAATGGATGATAACCCCCCTCTTCTTTGCCTTAATTATTATTGAGGTTATGGACATCATCTTTGCCATAGACAGTATTCCAGCCATTTTCTTGATTACCCAAGATACCTATATTATTTATACCAGCAATATTTTTGCCATTTTGGGTCTGCGGTCGTTGTACTTCTTATTGGCAGTTGCAGTCAACCGCTTTGCTTATTTGAAGCAAGCCCTGTCCATTATTTTGATATTCATCGGGTCTAAGATTTTCTTGCCTTATATCGGCATCGACATCACCCCGTTAATATCTTTGATAATCACATTCAGCATTCTCTTCTGCGGCATATGGATGTCATTATACCGCACCCGCAGCAATGCTTAAGGTACAAAAAAAAGGGGCTGTGTTTCAGCCCCTTTTTCATAACTATTTTGCCGGAACTATTGCGATTGCTTCAGCATCAATAGATGTCTCTTTTTGCATATGGCGATCAACCTCACCCAAAATTTCAACCTTATCTTCAGGCTTAATTGTCACACCCTTCCACAAATCATTATCTATTTCAACTTTAATTGTACCGGAATCATCTTTGAACATATAATCCTCATCACCTAAAGAGCTGACAACATGCCCTTTGATTAACACTCTCGCTTCATCATTTAGATTTTTTGCCTCTTCCACACTCACCGCCTTAGGTTCGGCCTGAGGGCCGACAAACCCGCTTTTTTGGCCACTAAAGCCACCCTGCGCCCAAACGGCTGAAACTCCACCTAAAACTCCGGCCAAAGCCAACAAACATGTAATCTTTTTATTCATAGATAATTCCTTTCACAAATTATACCTTAGGAATAATACTCATTAAAAGTTAAATATCTGCAAAATTTTTCATAAAAAAAGACACTCCGTTTGAAGTGTCTTTTCTCTCCCCTCACGAGTAACTTTTTAAGCCGTCTTTTCTTGCTCGGCAACTTCACGTTTGCCTTTCACAAACTCCGGCTCAGCACCATCATTAATCACTTTTTCATTGATAATGATTTCCACCACATCTTTCATATCCGGAATATCATACATCAATTCCAACAGATTATCTTCCATAATGGCGCGCAATCCACGGGCTCCGGTTTTACGCTCAATCGCTTTTTTAGCAATAGCACGCAATGCCTCATCGGTAATGGTCAGCTTAACACCTTCCATCTCAAACAGCGTAGAGTACTGCTTAACCAAAGCATTTTTCGGCTCGGTCAAAACCTTCACCAAAGCATCTTCATTCAAATCACCCAAAGTCGCAATAATCGGCAAACGTCCGACAAACTCCGGAATCAAACCATATTTCAGCAAATCCTCCGGCTGCACGTCTTTAATAATCTCACCGATACCTTTGTCTTCCGGCGCCTCCACCTTAGCTCCAAAACCAATAGAAGTGTCAGAACCGCGATGAGCTACGATTTTTTCCAAACCGGCAAAAGCCCCACCGCAAATAAACAAGATATTGGTTGTATCCACATGCAAAAACTCTTGCTGCGGATGTTTACGCCCACCTTGCGGCGGCACATTGGCAACCGTGCCTTCAATAATTTTGAGCAAAGCCTGCTGCACACCTTCACCGGATACATCACGCGTAATTGACGGCCCGTCAGACTTGCGGGTAATCTTGTCGATTTCATCAATATAAACAATACCGCGCTGGGCTTTTTCGATATCATAATTAGCGTTCTGCACCAGCTTCAAAATAATATTTTCAACATCTTCACCAACATATCCGGCTTCGGTCAAAGTCGTAGCATCGGCAATAGCAAAAGGCACATCCAAAATCTTGGCCAAAGTCTGAGCCAGCAAGGTTTTACCGCTACCGGTTGAGCCGATAAGAATAACGTTTGACTTCTGGATATCAATATCTTTATTAACCTTTTTGCTGTTCAAACGTTTATAGTGATTATAAACTGCTACCGACAGCACTTTTTTAGCATAATCCTGCCCGATAACATATTGGTCCAAAAATTCTTTGATTTTGGAAGGCGTCGGCAAATTCTCAGCAGAATTACCACCTGCACCTTGCTCCATTTCGCTCAGCTCATCGGCCACAATATTGATACAGACTTCAATACACTCATCACAAATATATACACCGCGTCCGGCCACCAGCTTTTTGACTTCATCCTGGCTTTTGCCGCAAAACGAACAATGCAAAATTTCGTTTTTATCGTTGTCTTTTTTATCGCTCATAATTTTACCTTACTTTTTAATTTCATCACGATTAGCTACAATCTGGTCGATTAGTCCGAACTTCAAAGCCTCTTCCGGGCTCATAAAATTATCTCTGTCCATAGCTTTTTCAATCACGCTAAGCTTCTGCCCCGTATGCTTAACATACAAATTATTCAACGCGCGTTTCATTTTCAGGATTTCATTAGCCTGAATTTCAATATCTGAAGCTTTTCCTTGCGCACCACCGCTTGGCTGATGGATCATAATTCTGGAGTTGGGCAAAGCAAAACGCTTCCCCTGCGCACCGGCAGTCAATAGCAACGATCCCATAGAGCAAGCCTGCCCAATACATAAGGTATGCACATCACAGCTGATATATTGCATGGTGTCATACATAGCCAAACCGGATGTTACCACACCTCCCGGAGAGTTAATGTACATATACACATCTTTTTTAGGATTTTCAGATTCCAAAAACAACAACTGAGCACACACCAAGGAAGACACCTCATCATTCACCTCACCGGTCAAAAAGATGATTCTTTCCTTGAGCAAACGAGAATAAATATCAAAAGACCTCTCCCCGCGAGATGTCTGCTCAACAACCATCGGCACCAATGTATTGTTATATACCTCAAAAGCGCTTCTTACCGTCATTTTTTAATCCTTTTAAAGCAAGTGTAAATTCAATTAGGATATATATTACTGCAATTTTCCCAACAAATTATTAAGATAATTTTATTTTTCACGACTTTTTTCAAGTTTTTTAACCAGCATATTTCGCTTTAACCTGCTCAAATGGTCAATATAGAGGATACCGTCTAAATGGTCCATTTCATGCTGAACCACGATTGCAAAAAAGTCCTCGGCCAATACTTCCTGCTCTTTTCCGTGATAATCCAAATAGCGGACTCTGACTTTGGCAAAGCGCTCTACTTCGGCCCGCATTCCCGGCACCGACAAGCACCCTTCCTCGCCGCAAACCTTTTCATCTGAAGCCCAAATAATTTCCGGATTAATCATATAGATTGGCTTTCCCGGATTTTCTTCATCGCGTTCATAATCAATCACCAGCATTCTCTTTGACACTCCGACCTGCGGCGCCGCCAATCCCACGCCGGACTCCACATACATCGTCTCCAACATATCATCCAGCAGTTTACGGGTTTCATGGTCCACCTTTTCGACCTTTGATGCATGCTCTCGCAATATCGGATGAGGATATTCATAGACTTTCAACTTAGCCATAATTTCCCTCACCCGCCTAGCGCACACTTTTAGCAATCTGGTCTAACAATGCATTCACCATCTTAGGCTCTTTTTTAGAAAAGAAAGCATAAGCCAAATCAACATATTCTTTGATTAAGACATTAGCATCCACGTCTTGAGTATTAATCATCTCATACATGGCACACAGGAGCAACGCTTGCAAAGTACCGTCCATACGTTCAAAAGAATATCCCTCTGCCAAATACATAGACAAAGACTTTTCTAAAGCCTCTTTATTTTTCTGTACCTCTCGCACGATTTGTGCAAAATATTCCTTGTCCATTTGGTTGAGTTCAACCATTTCTTCTTTTTGAGAAGATTCATCTTCTTCAATAGCATATCGCCCGACATTGCCGTCTTGAAAATCCTTAATCACTTGGTCAACCGGCAGCTGTCCATAAGCAATCATATAAGTAGCCTGAACCGCGGCCAAACGAGATTCGGTTTTCATTTTTATTTTTTCAGAAACAAACTTAGCCATAATCACCCTCTATTTATCAGTCACATCATTACCGGCAAACAATTCAGGTTTCGCCAACCGGTCAATTGTTTCAACAAAATCTTCAAAATCCTTCACCTCGCGAAAATCCTTATATACGGAGGCAAACCTGATATAAGCAATATGGTCGAGCATAGCCAAAGCCTCCATCACTTTTTCACCGATAAAGTTAGAAGAAATCTCACTTTCGCCGGATATCTCTAATTGCCGCTGAATAGAGTTCACTACTTTTTCCACTCTTTCGGCATCGACCGGACGCTTACGCACAGCCAAACTGATTGAGCGCGCCAACTTATCACGGTCAAAAGGCACTTTCTCGCCGTTCCGCTTAACAACAATCAAATCGCGCAGCTGCACTCTTTCATAAGTCGTAAAACGAGAGCCACACTCCGGACACTCGCGCCGCCGTCTTATAGCGGTATTATCATCGGCGTTTCGAGAATCTTTCACCTGAGTATCGTCACACCCGCAAAAAGGACATTTCATAACTATTTTTCTCCCTGTTTTATCAGAGCTTCCGCTACCTGATACAATTTTGAAGAATATCTTGCTCCTTTTATAAGGACAATATCATTATTTTGCAATAGGTTATTTAACAAAAATTCATCTAAACCATCATTATTTTCAAAATAATGAGCTTCTTTGGTCGTATCCAGCTGCATCAACATATCCTTCATCTCCGGACAAACCCCGACCACCACGTCAATATCAGTATTGCGCAACGCCTGCCCGATTTCAATATGCTTCTGTTTGGACAAATCCCCAAGCTCCGCCATTTTACCTAACACGGCAATTTTGCGGCCTCCGTTTTTGCGCGGCATTTTATGCAAGGCCTCAATCGCCAACCGCATAGCTTCCGGCTGCCCTGAATAGCTATCATCAATCAAGATAAATTCTCCGCCTTTAGGCAAGTGCAGCAGTCTTTTCTGCCCCCTCCCCGGCAAAGAACCAAAATCTTTAAGCATGGCGGCAGCACGGCTCACATCCAGCCCCAAAGCTTCCACAACACTCAATACGCATAAAGCATTAGCCACATGGTGTTCACCGCTCTCCGCTAACTCAAACTCAACTTTTTTACCGCCGATATTTGCCTTAACCAAGCATTTTCCGCCGTTTAATGGGCTAACCTCCGGTTCATTGGCCGAGCCGAACAAAATCACGTTTGCTTTTTTTTCATCTGCTCTGGCCACCAACAAATCCGCATAATTGGTATCACCGTTGATAATCGCGGTTCCGCCTTTTTTCAAACCTTCAAAAATCTCCGCCTTAGCCTCGGCAATCCCCTTAAAATTTTCAAAAAACTCAATATGCATCGGATACACATTGGTAATCAGGGCAATATCCGGCTTCACCCATGATGTCAGCTGAGCAATTTCACCTTTTGCGCTCATTCCCATTTCAATCACGGCATAATCAGCCGTCAGGTTCAAATTACATAAAGTCTCCGGCACCCCGACCTGATTATTATGGTTTCCCTCGGTTGCATAAACATCGGCAAAGCGGCTCAAAACAAATTTTATCTCCTCTTTGGTAGTGGTTTTTCCGGCACTTCCGGTCAAACCGATAACTTTACCATTAAAGCGGCTGCGATTATAGGCCCCGATTCTGCCATAAGCCTCCAAAGTATCAGTCACCACGATTTGCCGCACCGCCGGCACATCTTTAAGCAAGCGGGAGACAATCGCCACCGGACACCCCTGCTCGATTACCTGTTTAACAAAATCATGCCCGTCAAACTTTTCACCTTTAATCGCGACAAAGGCACAAGTCTTATGGGCTTTTCGACTGTCTGTAACAATTTCGCGAATATCGGCATCAATCACGTTCGAGGTTGAATACACAATCTCTGCCAACTTTTTAGAATTAATAGCTTCCATTTTTTCCTCATTCTTCAGTTATCGGCATATTATATAACACAAAAAATAAATTTAGTGTTTAAAACAACGCTTGCAAAACAAAAATAAATATGCTAATATTTTGTCCAATTAATTATTATTATTCACTAAAAAACAAAAAAATTATGAAAAGATTATTATTTATTTTCATGGCATTGGTTGCCGTATTAACCTCTTGCGGCTCAAATGGCGAAAATGTCGAAATCACTTCTGACACGATTTTGACTTTTGGTAATTACCGGATGTCTAATCCAATGTCTGTCAGGAATCACTTGGTTGTTGTCGCTGACAACTTTGACTCGTTCCGCTTTCCCATGAGGGAAAAATATGACTTTGATGCCTACAACGATATCAATATCACCCTCAAGGACAGCACCCATAACATCAAACAATTTGAGGTTTATGAGATGCTCGGATGGCGCAACGAACTGGTTGTAGCCCCAGACGTCAAAGGTATCGCGCTCCAAAAGGCTAATGGTGCCATTCTGACCTTTTTGGTCTCCAAGGAACCAAACTTTTTGGCTCGCCGCGGCCAGATAAAATATGCCCAAGGCATAACTTATGTTCCAAATGTAAACAAATCAGGATTTAAATACACATTTGTCGGGACTTACAAGTTTAATCGCCTGCGCATATTTTTAGTACCGATGTATCAACCAACCAACAAGCTTGAACCGGTATTCACTCATAATGTGGAATCTCTGATGCCGCCGTTTGCCGAGTGCTTACAGCCCAGCAAAGATACCCTTATGATGTTCCCCTGCTACGGAGCAGAGCCTCAAATTATCTGCCAAGATAATCAAGACGGTCGCTCTCTGGTAACCATCAAAGATGCCAAAGGCCCCGGACAAGATGAAACATTCTATGTCTATGGGCGATTTTCTCACCAAGCTCCGACTTTACAATATTTTGATGATCGCTCTTGGAGAGAAGTTTCCTCTACCGCCAAAGGTACCTCCTTGTGCCTTGATAACGGCTCGACCTTAGGCATCATGCAATTTCCGATGACCGCTGAAAAAGCCAAAGCCCAGCGCATTGACTCTGAGCCGGTGCTGATGGATAATATGATAAAGGTTATCTTAAAGGACAAGCGCCATACCGAGCTCTACGGAGCCCCGATAGTAATTTCAGGAATAGCAATCAATTAATGTCTAATCTTAACAGTTCGGTTAAAGTTTTAACCGAGCTGTTTTTTAATTTTTTGTATCATTATGAAGCATATTATTTTTCTGCTGCTGACACTTGTCAGCATGAGTGCTTGCAATTTCAACTCGCAACCTGAACAAATCTTCGTCAACAACGACAGCATAATCATCTTTCGTACCAACTCACAAGTACCGCTGATGCATTATTCACCTTTGCCTGACGGAGGCTCCAAGGTTCGCGTAGACAGCCTTTTTGAAAACGGGAGTTATACCTCTAAAGAATTTATCTTTAACGGTTTGTATAGCCAAATTGACAGCGTAATCAAGATATTGGGTCCCACCAATGCCTACCGCAACGCTTACTATCAAATCAATCGCAACGCCTCCAAGACCGAGCCTTTGATTTATGCTTTACAGCTAAAACTTCCCCGCCAACAAAAAAGCTTCTGCATTGTCCAATGGTGCAAACCCCTGCAAGGAGAATACACCCTGCACCTCAAAAACAGCTATGCAGCTAACGCAACCAATCAGATAATTTTTATCGAGGTTGAATTTGCTAACGGCTACAAAAAAGAATATCGATATCAACTCTTGGGCTTTTATCCCGATAGTGAAAATCCTTATCTCTGAATTATCATCAAAACGCACCGCCCTCTTGAGCGATGCGTTTTTTTGATTCAAAAAAAAAGAGGCTTTAAATTAGCCTCTTATTCTCTCTTCTGAAATTTTTACTTTACCATTCCGAAGAGATTAAACTCATCAACTACCATCTGATAATAGTCTCGGTCTTCCTGCTTGGGAGCACTAACTGCCAGCTCACGAGCTTTCTCCGGCGTCATATCTTCGGCATTTTCAATTCTGGGTGAAGACACCTGACATACATCAGCCGCCGCATTCACCACCCCTCCTTGCACAAAATACCGCCCAATAATCCGATTATCCGCATCAAGCAAACGTATCTGACCGTTTCGTAGCAACAACGACAAAGGGGCACGGCTTGGAAGTACCGTCAAATCGCCTTTCATCGCCGGCAAAACAATCTTTGCAGCCTGCTCATCAGCCAAAGCCTTTGCCGGTTGCATCAATTTTAACGTTACTCCAGACATCATACCCCTCCTTTATTGCCTTCCCACAGCTTAAAGCTTTTTGGCTTTTTCCAAAGCCTCTTCAATTGTTCCGACCATATAGAAAGCCTGCTCGGGAATATCGTCATACTTTCCTTCCAAAATTCCCTTAAAGCCTTTGATGGTGTCTTCCAATTTTACAAACACACCCGGAGTACCGGTAAACACTTCCGCAACGTGGAACGGCTGCGACAAGAAGCGCTGAATCTTACGGGCACGAGCCACAGTCAACTTATCTTCTTCTGACAACTCGTCCATACCCAAAATCGCAATAATATCCTGCAAAGATTTATATTTTTGCAAAATCTCCTGCACCCCGCGAGCCACGCTGTAATGCTCCTCACCAACAACATCCGGAGACAATACGCGGCTGGTTGAATCCAACGGGTCAACCGCCGGATAAATACCCAACTCCGCAATCTGACGAGACAACACGGTTGTAGCATCCAAGTGAGCAAAGGTTGTAGCCGGAGCCGGATCGGTCAAGTCATCGGCCGGCACATATACCGCCTGAACCGAGGTAATAGAACCGTTTTTGGTTGATGTAATACGTTCCTGCATGGCACCCATATCCGTACCCAAAGTCGGCTGATAACCAACGGCAGACGGAATACGTCCGAGCAACGCCGACACTTCTGAACCAGCTTGAGTAAAACGGAAGATGTTATCAATAAAGAGCAATACGTCTTGGTGCTCTTGATCTCGGAAATACTCCGCCTGTGTCAAACCTGTCAAAGCCACACGAGCACGAGCCCCCGGAGGTTCATTCATCTGCCCATAAACCAACACGGTCTTAGACTTATCGCCTTTCAAATCAATAACACCGGATTCAATCATCTCATGATACAAGTCATTACCTTCACGAGTACGCTCACCCACACCGGCAAAAACCGAATATCCGCCATGCCCTTTAGCAATGTTATTAATCAATTCCATAATCAACACGGTTTTACCCACGCCGGCACCACCGAACAAACCGATTTTACCACCTTTGGCATAAGGTTCAAGCAAGTCAATCACCTTAATACCCGTGGTCAAGATTTCCGTATCGGTAGATTGATCAACAAACGCCGGAGCATCACGGTGAATAGGCAGTTCCATTTTGGCTTTCAGGGGTCCTCTTTCATCTACCGGCTCACCGATAACATTAATAATACGACCGAGCATTTCCGGACCGACCGGCACCTCAATCGGATGTCCGGCATTAACAACCGGCAAACCTCTGACCAAGCCATCGGTAGTATCCATAGCAATACAACGTACAACAGATTCACCCAAGTGCTGAGCCACCTCAAGCACCAACTTTTTGCCATGGTTATCACATTCCAAAGCGGTCAAAATATTAGGCAACTCCTGCACATTTTCAAACTTCACATCGACCACGGCGCCGGTAACCTGAGACACATGTCCCAAATCTTCAGGCTTAACATTAGCCGCAGAGACCGCCGGAGCTTTTTTTACTGTGTTTTTTGCAGGCGTTTTCTGCACATCTGCTTTTTTAGCAGCAGTCTTAGTTTTAGAAGGCGACACAGCCTTGGTCTTTTTCTCAGTCATTACAATCTCCAAATTTCATTTAGAAACGATAAAAATAATATAAAACTTATATAGCCTCGGCACCGGAAATAATTTCCGTCAACTCGGTTGTAATCGCCGTTTGACGCAAACCATTATAGCGCAATGTCAGCTTAGAAATCATCTCCGAAGCATTTCTGGTTGCACTATCCATAGAAGCCATACGCGCCCCCTGCTCTGAAGCCTGAGCCTGAGCAATAGCATCAAACATCTCGGCTTTAACCAGCATCAGGATTAGAGCTTCCAGCATCTCTGCTTTATCCGGCTCATAATCATAAAAAGCATTATTCACCAAATTAATCGGTGCCGCATCCGGAGTTTCAGTTTCAACCTCCAACTTCACCGGCAACAAAACTCTGGGTTCAATAACGCGGCTGATAGCCGATTTAAAGATACTGCCGACAATTTCGACCTGCCCGACTTCAGCTTTTTCAAAAGCCTCTAGATTAGGGGTTAAAATATCCAAAGCCTCGTGGAAATCAGCCCCTTTACGAGCAATTCCTTCCACGCTTCCGATAATCAAATCAGCAAATTGACGTTTCAACAGTTCTCGGGCTTTTTTACCAATACAAAATATCTGTACGGTTTTGCCCTCATCCTGCAACTCTTTAATCCTAGACTTTGCCACTTTAGCCACCGCCGCATTGTAGCTTCCGCACAATCCCTTATCAGAAGAGATGACCAACAAGCGGTACACATTCTGGTTTCCGTTTCCGGTCATCAACTTCGAATAAGGTTGGGTGTTTTTACCGGCAGCTTCTTCTAGTTTCAAATCCAAAGCCGTCCGCCGAGCCGAAGACAACAAGCTGTTTTTATAAGCAGCACTTTTATCAATCAAGCCCTGAGCCCGACGCAATCCTGCGGCGGCCACCATTTTCATCGCCGAAGTGATTTTTTTGGTAGACTTGACTGCCTCGATACGAGTTCTGAGCTCTTTTAACCCGGCCATAACAACTCCTTACGCTGCCTTAGATTCGTTAAGATAATCAGATGTAAACTTCTCAAAGAAGTCAGTCATCTTTTTATCCAGTTCATCAGAAATCACATGAGTATTGCGAATTTCCTGTAAAAACTCGGGATAATTGGCTTTAATATCACTCAATACCTTAGCCTCAAACCCTTTAATCTCGCTTACTTTAATCTGGTCTAAGAAACCTCTTACACCGGCGAAGATAGAAACGACTTCATCTTCAACAGGCATTGGGTGATAGACCGGCTGTTTCAGCAACTCGGTTAAACGCTCACCACGGGCTAACATCTGCTTTGTAGCCGGATCCAAATCCGAAGCGAACTGAGCAAACGCTGCCATTTCACGATATTGAGCCAAATCGAGCTTAATTTTTCCGGCCACTTGTTTCATCGCCTTAATCTGAGCGGCAGATCCCACACGACTAACCGAAATACCAACGTTAACGGCAGGACGCACACCCTGATAGAACAAAGAGCTTTCCAAAAAGATCTGTCCGTCAGTAATCGAAATCACATTAGTCGGAATATAAGCAGACACATCACCAGCCTGAGTTTCGATTACCGGCAAAGCGGTCAAAGAGCCGGCACCATTTTCATCACTCATTTTTGCAGCACGTTCCAACAAACGAGAGTGCAAATAGAAAACATCACCCGGATAAGCTTCACGCCCAGGCGGACGACGGAGCAACAACGACATCTGACGATACGCCGTAGCCTGTTTGGACAAGTCATCATAAAAGATAGTAGCATGCATACCGTTATCACGGAAGAACTCGCCCATAGCGCATCCGGAATACGGAGCAATAAACTGCATCGGAGCCGGATCAGATGCGGTAGCCGCAACCACGATAGTATAGTCCATAGCACCGTAGTCTTTCAAAGTTTTAACCACTTGCGCCACGGTAGAACGCTTCTGCCCAATAGCAACATAGATACAATACATTTTGTCTTTTTCAGACTTAGCTGCATCATTAACCGCCTTTTGATTAATGATTGTATCCAAGATAATTGAAGTTTTACCGGTCTGTCTGTCACCGATAATCAACTCACGTTGCCCTCTTCCGATAGGAATCAAAGAGTCAATAATTTTTAATCCGGTCTGTACCGGTTCATGTACGCTCTTACGAGCAATAATCCCCGGAGCCTTAATTTCTGAAGTACTAAATTTTTTAGCCTTAATCGGACCTTTACCGTCAATAGGTTCGCCCAAAGCATCTACCACGCGCCCGAGCAACTCCGTACCGACCGGCACGCTCACGATTTTATCAGTACGTTTAACGGTATCACCTTCTTTAATAAACTCGTCCGATCCGAAAATAACAACACCGACATTATCCTCTTCCAGGTTCAAAGCCATACCTTTAACCCCGGATTCGAACTCGACCATCTCATTAGCCTGAACTTTATCCAAGCCATATACACGGGCAATTCCGTCACCGACCGACAAAACCTGACCGACCTCTGATACGTCCAAATCGACATCGGCGTTTACAATTTTGTCTTTAATGATAGAAGATATTTCACTGGCAGCTACCGACATTATTGTCCACCTTTCATTAGATTTTCCAAACGGTTTAACTTTCCGCAGATTGAATCATCAATCATATCCGATCCATAAGAGACAACCAATCCGCCCAATATTTCAGGGTTTACACGATATTCAATCAACACCTTTTTAGCTAACATTTTTTCCAAATTAGCTTTCAGCTTTTCATCTTGAGTTTTGGTTAAGGGCTTAACCGTCTCAACCTTCACCTCAACGATATCATGTTTTTCATAATATGTATGGCAAAAGTCATCAAGAATAAGCCCCAACTCGGCAAAACGATTCCGCTCCGCAATCAAATACAAACAGCGCAATGTTTCTTGAGAGAGTTTCAACTTTTTTGCCACTTGATTCAAAGCATCTTTTTTATCCTCTACACTCCACAAAGGATTAGCCAAATACTTCATGGTCTGGGCATCACCAGCCAAATTGATTCGCAAAGCTTCCATATCATCCATGACATGGCGCACATCACCATCTTGCTCAGCCCCTTTATACAAGGCCTCGGCATATCTGGAAGCAATTTTAAATTTTGATTCGGTTTTCAAGATTCTATCACTCTGAAATCGTTAAAAAAGATTGGTTAGAATATATCCTCAATTAGTTTCTAATTTATTAAGATTCTGTTGTAAAAAAAACTTTCTTGACCCACTTACCCACAATTTTTAGCATCTCTCTTTTATTCCGCAAAAAAGGCAAAGAAAAAACACTTCCTCTTTGCCTTTTTTAACTTTTCAGAGATGTATATTAACTATTTAACAATCATCGCTGTAAATTCAGCTTCCGACACCACTTTACCATCGACCATAGATTCACCACGGAATACAAACACTTTCCCGCGTTCTTTAATCTTTTCTACATGCATACGAAGCTGGTCTCCTGGTTTAACCGGTTTACGGAACTTAACTCCGTCGATTGACATAAAGAAGACCCCTGCTTTTTTCTCTTTGCAGTCTTCCATACTCAACATCACCAAAGCACCGGCAGTCTGAGCCATAGCCTCAATCTGCAGCACCCCAGGCATCACCGGATTTCCAGGGAAATGCCCTTGGAAAAACTCTTCATTCATTGTCACATTTTTCAAGCCGACACCTTTCTCTCCAGGTACTTCAACTTCCAAACGATCCACTAACAAAAATGGATAGCGATGCGGCAACACTTCCATAATTTCTTCTACGGTATAAATTTTATTTTCAGACATTTTCAGTTCCTTCTACAATTAACAAACTTTATCTATGAATACTCTTCTGCAACAAAGCAACCTGACGCATAAAATCATTAAACTTAATCGCCGGATATCCCATAACCACTTCACCGGGATTAACATCACGCATCACGCCCGACTGCGACGCCACCTGTGCCTGAGATCCAATATTCAAATGGTCAGCAAAACCTGTTTGACCACCGCATACCACATAATTTCCAAAGGTACAGCTTCCGGCGATTCCCGTCTGTGAGACCAAAATACAACCGACACCAAGTTTATTATTATGTGCCACTTGTACCAAGTTATCAATTTTTGTTCCGTCACCGATAACCGTATCCCCGAGAGCCCCGCGATCGACACAAGTATTAGCAGCAATCTCAACATTATTTCCAATAATCACACGCCCCACCTGCGGGATACGCTTATGCTGCCCCTCAACCATCACAAAACCAAAACCATCCTGACCGATACGAGCTCCGGTATAAATATAGCAGTTATCACCAACAATCGCATAAGATATTGAAGCACTTGCACCAATACGCGTGTTATTACCGATTTTGCATCCTCGAGCAATCACAACACCAGGTTCAATCACACAATTTTCACCGATAGCAACACCTTCACCGATAACGGCATAATCACCTACATACGTTCCCTGCCCAATAATCGCCGAAGGATGGATTCTGGCAGTTGAAGCAATATCCGGTTTCATTTTATATTCGGTATAAAAAGTCTCCACCAACTTCAAATAAGCCATTTTAGGATTTTGAGCAATCAAAAGCGTCGTTGTCTGCGGCACAAACCTACTCAACTCCTCAGTTGTAACACAAGCAGTTGCCTTGATTTGAGCGGCACTTTCTTTAACTTTTTTATCATAAAAGAAACAAATCTCACCCTCACCGGCTTCAAGCATCGCCGCAATATCATTAATCATCACTGACTGTTTACTAGTCTCAGTCAACTTTGCCTCACAAATCTCGGCAATCTGCTGCAAAGAAAACGGCCCGTTGTTATTAAAGAACGCCTTGTCAACCATAGCATTCACCCTTTCTGCATTTTTTTACAAATTCGTACCAAAGTTCAAGCGGAATACCTCGGTCTTATCATAACTTTCTTTAACCACAGGTACGGCAAAATCAATCGCGATATTGCCCATCGGCGACTGCCATGTCAAACCGACACCGGTAGCCACACGCGGTGTTGATGAATACTCAACAATCTGGCTGTTAATATCATCAGGCTTACCAAGCATACCAACATCCACAAACGTACGCCCTCTGATACCAAGTTCATCCAATCCCATCGGGAACGACATTTCCGCACCGGTATATACCATCCAGTTTCCGCCCAAAGCATCATCGGTAAATTTATCACGAGCACCAATACCGCCATACTCAAAACCACGCATATTATATCCGCCAAGGAAGTAACGGTTCATCAAGCGGACATCCTTGTCGCCATATCCGGTAATATAACCACTGTTCAAGAAGAACTTAAAGGTATAATAATCCGCGATTGTAAAGTAACGATAAGCCTTCGCATCAAAGCGCAAGAACTTCTCATCGCCACCGGCACCTGCCACATCATTACCAAATGACAAATAATAACCTTCACGCGGATTAATCTGGCTGTCTAACTTATCATAAACCAACGTCTGTCCAATGATAGATCCAACATAATCACCTTTTTCTTCCTTGATATAAATTGAAGCATCATCAGCCACATCTTCAATTTTATCTTCGCGTAAAGTATAGCGAACATACTGAGACAAATCATCAGTATAATCCCAACCCAAGCGCAAACGCCCTCCGGTTGATTGTGTATCATAAGAACCTTCATCTTGATAGTCCTCAGAAGTATGGAACAAATCAATACCGGCACTAAGCGGACGCCCCATAAAATACGGCTCGGTAAAGTTTACATTATAATCCTGAGCACGCTGAGATACACCAACATCCAGACCCAATTTTTGTCCGCGACCTTGGAAGTTATTTTCGGTCACACCTGCACGCACCAAAGCACCGTTCACTGTAGAATATCCGATACCCACATTGAAATAACCGGTAGATTTTTCTTCAACTTTAACATCCAAATCAGCCTGATTACCGTCATTCGTCGGCACGGTCTGAATATCCACTTTGCTAAAATAATCCAAATTCTCAATATTACGTTTAGACGCCTTAATTTTTGAAGCATTAAAAGCATCACCTTCATCGATTCTGATTTCACGACGAATAACATCATCATCAGTACGCTCATTTCCGGTAATATTGATACGGTTTACAAATACCCGCTCACCTTCTTTAATTCTAAATACCAGTTTCAACGTTCCGTTCGGAGTATCGCGTTCCAATTCCGGCTCAACATCCACAAAGGCAAAACCTTTCTGCCCCAGCTCCTCGGTAATGGCCAAAACCGACTTTTCAGCCTTTTCGGCATCATACCACTCACCTTCTTCCAACAACACGGATTCGGCAACCATATCGCCATTGACGCCGCTCAATTCTGAAACTATTTCAATATCGCTAACCTGATAACGCGGCCCTTCATCCAACACATAAGTCAACACAAACGACGACTTATCGGCACTCAACTCCGCCACCGCCGAAACCACGCGAAAATCAGCATATCCATGCCGCAAATAAAAACGCCGCAACAACTCTTTATCATAATTGATTTTTTCAGCATCATAATTTTCCGCACTGGAAAAGATTCGGTACCAGCGGCTTTCCTTACTCATAATTTCGCCTTCCAAATCACTGGCCGAATAATGAGTATTGCCGATAAAATTAACCTTATCAATACTGGCTAACGGCCCCTCATCAATTTCATAAATCAAATCGACGGTATTATTCTCACGCTTAATAATTTTTGGTTCAACCACCACTGCATAACGTCCGGTACGTTTGTATACCTCCAAAATTCGTTGCACATCGTCTTGCACTTTGGCCTTGCTGAATGAAGAACGCGGAGCCAATTGCACTTCGCTCTCCAACATTGCCGTATCGACCGCCGAGTTTCCGTCAAACAATCGCTCACCGATAACCGGACTTTCCATCACATTAATCATCAAAGTCCCATCCGGTGTCACATTAAAAGCCACATCTTCAAACAATCCCGTAGCATACAGCTGCTTTAAGGCATCGTTCAGCTTTTCTTCTGAGACAGTTCCACCTTCCGTAATATCCAAATAAGACATCACCGTCTCGTTTTCAACACGCTTCAAGCCCTCGACCTGAATATCCCGCACATACACATCAGCCGCTTGTGCATCAAAAGCCAGCAATAAACTTAATAAAGACGAGCCTAAATATAATTTTTTCATAATCAAGAGCTTCCCTGTTTAAACCAAAATTAAGCAAACCAACGATTAACCAATCTTACAATATCATTCCAAGTTGCAAATACCATCAATGCCATAATCAAGGCAAATCCGGTTTTGAACAACAAATCTTTTACTCTGTCAGCCAACTCATGACGTGTTATCATTTCAATAACACAAATCACAATATGTCCTCCATCTAACAACGGAATTGGGAACAAGTTTATAAGACCTAAGTTAATAGATAGTAAAGCCATAAAGATAACAAAGTCAAAAATTCCGTTTTGCTTGGTAATATCACCCGACATTTCGGCGATTCTGATAATACCACCCACATCTTCACCGCCTCTTTTACCGGTCAGCATCTGCCCCACGCCGCGCAAAGTAGCCGTAGTAATATCCCACGATTCTACCGACGCATCGCGAAAAGCCTCCCACAAGGACAAATTCTGTGGCTTCAACTCCACCACGTTTACTGATTTCACACCCAACATCGGACGAGCTTCAGCCTCACCCTCTGCACTAATTTCTTCTAAATTAAACTTGAGTTCTTTAACATCATCTCCGCGTTGCAACAACAAAGCCACTTTGCCGTCAACCGCCAAATCAACTTCATAACGAATGTCATTAAAATCATCAATTTCATGCCCGTTAATTGAGATGATTCTGTCATCTTTCATAACACCTGCTTTGGCTGCGGCACTATTAGGGATAACCTCTCCCACCACCGGCGGAAAAGTCATTTTTCCAAAGCCCCAAAAAATAACCGTAAACACTAAGATAGCAAACAAATAGTTAGCCAACGGACCAGCCACTGCAATCAAAATTTTGCGCGACGGCGCCAAAAACTGGAACACATGTTTTCTCTCTTCTTCCGACAAATCTTTTAATTTTTCAGATTCGGAAGCAGATGCGGCGTCCTCATCGCCAAAGAACTTACAATATCCCCCCAGCGGCACTGCGGCAATTTTCCAGTGAGTACCTTTTTTATCCGTTCTGCCCCACAACTCTTTACCAAATCCGATAGAAAATTCTTCGACTTTAACGCCCATCAGCCGAGCCACCCAAAAGTGTCCCAGCTCATGCACAAACACCAAGATTCCCAAGAGTACCAGAAACGGAATCACATAATACATAACATTACTTAACAGTTCCATCATTTCACTCACTTATAACATAAAGAAGAATATCAACATCGCCGACAAGAAGAACGGAGCCGCAAACAACAATCCGTCCACTCTATCAAATACTCCGCCATGCCCCGGAATCAAGTTGCTTGAATCTTTAATCCCCAAAAAGCGCTTAATTTTTGATTCGATTAAATCTCCGATTTGCGCCACCAAAGCCACCACGGCAGCCACAACAGCCATAACTCCGGAATAATCAAAGTGTACCACTTCGGTATAAACCACACTGACCAAAGCCGACAAAGCCATACCACCAATCAACCCCGACCAAGTTTTATTAGGACTGATAGCAGGAGCCAATTTAGGTCCTTTCAAGGTTGAGCCCACCAAATATCCTCCGATATCGACACCCCAAACCACCAAAACATACCACAATAGCATAAACTTTCCCGCAATTTCATACACCGCCACCAACGAGCCAAAACCGATAGCAATATACAACAGCCCCAACATCAACAAAGCACAATGCTCCTCACCGCGGGCTTTCCAAAACATCAATCCGGCCAAGATTAACAACACTCCGGCAGACAACGGCAAATACAAAATCCCAAAGATACTGAATACCGCCGCAGCATAAGCATAAATCACCGCGTACAGCACCGGCTTTTTATTTGGCACCATATTAGCCCATTCCCAAGCCATCGCCGCTCCGCACATAAAGAAGAAGAGATTAACAAAAGGCGCTCCCAAATATAAAACATACACAATCAACGGCGCAAAAATAATCGCTGTAACTGCACGTTTTACAAACGAATTCAGCTTAGACTTTTCCATATCGCCTCTCCCTCAAATAAAAGTTATCAATAATTTCACCAAGCTCGTTCGGAGTAAAATCCGGCCACAAAGTCTTAGTAAAGAACAATTCGGCATAAGCCAGCTGCCACAACAAATAATTACTTATTCTCTGTTCACCGCTGGTCCTTATCAAGATATCCGGATCCGGAACATCTTTGGTATAGAGCATATCAGAAACCAAGTCGATATCAACATCAGATTCCGAGATATCACCTTTTTTTACCATTGCAGCAACTTTACGCACCGCCGCCACAATTTCCTGTCGGCTTCCGTAACTTATGGCCAGAATCAAAGTCATACCTTTATTATCGGCAGTATTTTGCTCCAATTGCTCCATACTTTCGACAATATCTTTATCCAGCATATACCTTTCACCGATAAAGCGGATTCTTATACCATGCTTATGCAGTTCCACCAAATCTGACTTCAAATACTGCCTCAGCAAATCCATCAACGTCTTGACTTCATCTTTCGGGCGCTGCCAGTTTTCGGTAGAAAAAGCATACAGCGTCAAAAAGCGCACCCCGCGCTCATTAGCTGCTTTAGCAATTTCTTTCACTGTTTCCGCACCTTTTTTATGTCCGGCAGCTCTAGGCAAACCACGTTTTTGCGCCCACCGCCCGTTACCGTCCATAATCACGGCAATATGTTGTAAACTCTCTTGCTTTGTACTCAACTTATTCTAACCTGATAATAATATCTAAACCTCATCATCACAGTCCAAAGATGAAGCCGGAATCAGAGCTTAACTTCCCCTCTTCTCCGGCTTTCAACTTTTATACCTGCAAAATATCCTTTTCTTTCTGAGCCAACATCTCCTCGATTTTCTTAATCGATTCGTCAGTCAGTTTTTGGATTTCATTTTCATATCTTTTCTCGTCATCTTCCGAAATCAGATTATCTTTTTTGAGCTTTTTAACCTCATCTAACGCATCACGTCTGATATTGCGTACGGCAACTTTATTATTCTCGGCATATTTGCCTGCCACTTTGGTCAGCTCTTTTCTGCGCTCCTCGCTCAACGGCGGAATAGGAATACGAATAAGCTGTCCGTCCGATGCCGGATTAAGTCCCAAATCCGATTCCATAATTGCTTTTTCGACCGCCTTGGCCAAACCTCTGTCCCACACGGAGATTGAGAGTGTTCTGGCATCCGGTACGCTTATTGTTCCCACCTGAGCCAACGGAGTCATTGAACCATAAGCCTCAACCATAATCCCGTCCAGCAAGCTAACATGCGCTCTTCCGGCGCGCAACCCGCCGAAATCACTTTTCAGCGCCTCAAGCGTCTTATCCATTCTGGCCTTAGCCTCGGTTTTAATTTGATTAAAATCAGACATATTTATTTTACCTCATTAGTTATAAGCTGCTAACATCATTATTTATTTTCATGACTTTGGCAAGCAGTTTTTAAAACTTAGCTTAAGATTCTTTGATAATCGTAAAATTACCTTTGCCCGCCAACACCTTCATCAGCGCCCCTTTTTCATGCTGCGAGAACACCAAAATCGGCAGTTTATTGTCCCTTGCCATGGCAATAGCCGGCAAATCCATTACTCTGAGCTGTTTTTCAATCACCTCGTCATAAGACACCTGCTCATATTTTTTAGCTTTAGGATTCTTGCGTGGGTCATCATCATATACACCATCAACCTGCGTAGACTTTAGCAATACATCGCACCCCATTTCCGAAGCCCGCAATACGGCTCCGGTATCTGTGGTAAAATAAGGGCTTCCGGTACCGCCGGCAAAAATCACGATACGTCCTTTTTCCAAATGCCGGAGCGCCCGACGATAAATATAATTTTCACACACCTGTGGGATTTCCAAACCAGACATAACTCTGACATCCATCCCCAAGCCTTCCATCACATTTTGCAAATACAAAGCATTCATCACTGTCGCCATCATACCCACATGGTCGCCCACCGTCCGGCTCAAACCTTTTGACGCCCCCTGCACTCCGCGAAAAATATTTCCGCCGCCCACAACCAAACAAACTTTTATACCTGCATCAACCACTTCTTTGATTTGCTCGGCCACTTTTTTAACCGCCTCGGCAGAAATTCCAAAACCTTCATCTCCCATCAGTCCTTCACCGGACACTTTGATTAACACACGTTTATAAATCGGCTTCATTTACTCGCCCCTCAAAAAAAATTTTTTTACCAAACTCTGACTTATCATATTGTACAATGAACGCAAAGTCATCTTTTTTTACCATACCATACACAGCCAAATCATAATCTCCTTGCTAATTTGCTCAGTTCAGATTAGAGTAGCCCCAAACAACATTTCATTCGGGAGCTTCATAAATTATGAGTATAGACCTTGTTTTCATGCTTTCTGCCTTAGGCGGATATCTGCTTGGTTCCATTCCTTTTGGCTTAGTTTTAACCCGCCTTGCCGGTTTGGGTGACATTCGAAAAATTGGCTCACACAACATCGGCGCAACTAATGTCTTACGCACCGGCCGCAAAGACCTAGCCTTGTTAACGGTTATCCTTGACGCCTCTAAGGCCGGTGTCGCTGCCGTTTTAGCCTCGCATTTTGTTGCACCCGAACCTTACATTTTCTTGGGCTATGTCACCTCGACCAATATTATTTCCGGCTTGATTGCAGGTTCCTGCGGCGTTTTAGGCCACAACTTTCCGGTTTGGCTCAAGTTCAAAGGTGGTAAGGGCGTTGCCTCGGCATTTGGCTTTATTGTCGCCACCCAGCCGATTCTTGGACTGATTGCCCTCGCTGTATGGCTGATTGTAGCCTTCACTACCCGTTATTCTTCACTATCGGCCATCTGTGCAGCAGCCTCTGTTCCTGTTTTTGCTTTTTTTATGACTGATACTACACATGCTTTCTTTTACAGCGCTATAGCTCTGCTGGTGCTCATCCGCCACCATGCCAACATCAACCGCCTTATTCATGGTCAGGAAAGCAAAATATCATTTAAGAAACACGCCGCCTAATGCTTGATAAGACAGAAATTATAAATCGCATTCGTCTTCTTGGCACCGACAACATCGGTGCCGTAAGCTTTTATAAACTGCTGGAGCGTTACCACACCGCATCTAAGGCTCTTGAACACCTTCCTCCGCAATATGCTCCCCTGCCTCAAGCTCAGGCTGAACACATTTTCTCTCAGGCTCAAAAGCTTGGTGTAACTCTGCTGCATTTTGACTCTCCGGCTTACCCCGAGAGCCTCAAACAACTGCGCGATGCTCCGCCTTTGCTTTATGTGCTTGGCAATCCTGACTTGCTTAATGCCTCACCGGCCGTATCCATTGTTGGCTCACGCAATGCCTCTATCAACGGACGCAAACTTGCCTCTCGCATTGCATTTGAATTAAGCGAGCAAAATGTAATGGTTATCTCAGGCATGGCGCGCGGTATCGATTCTTCCGCCCACAAAGGCGCCATGTACGCCAACAACCAACAAGGCCGCACCATTGCCGTTTTGGGTACCGGAGTTGACATTCCCTACCCCAAAGAGAACACCGACCTCTACCAACAAATCATCACCCAAGGCGCTGTTATTTCCGAGTTGCCTCTCGGCACCACACCACAGGCCCAAAACTTTCCGCGCCGCAACCGCTTAGTTTCTGCCCTCAGCAACGGAACATTGGTTATTGAGGCCGGCTTGAGCTCCGGCTCCTTAATCACCGCCCGTCTGGCTCTTGAGCAAGGACGTGATGTCTTTGCTGTCCCCGGTTCGCCGATAGATTCGCGCTCGGCCGGCACCAACAAACTCATCAAAGACGGAGCTTTTCTGGTTGAATCTGCCGAAGACATTTTATCCCATTTAAGTTTCAGCGCTAACCGGCAGATTCCTGAGCCCTGCCCTGCTCCTGAAGCTGAATTGTTTGACATCCCTCTTGACAAAGCCCCAAATAATGTAGATATTTCCACAGAGCAAACGGCACAATCTTTGCTGGACTGCCTGAACTATGACGGCGTTTACGTTGACGAGCTCATCCGGCTGACCGGATTAGATTCGACCGAGCTGGCCGCTCAACTTCTGGATTTAGAACTTGATAATCGGATTGAGCGCCTCCCCGGCAACAAAATAGCGCTGCTAAAATAATAAGGATTGGATAAGCTAAATGAAATTAGTAATAGTAGAGTCTCCCGCCAAAGCCAAAACCATCAACAAATACCTTGGTTCAGACTACAATGTTCTGGCAAGCTTCGGCCACATCCGCGATCTTCCGAGCAAAGACGGCTCCGTCAAGCCTGAAGAAGACTTCGCCATGACCTGGGAGCTCAGCCCCGGAGGCAAAAAGCGCTTAGCAGACATTATCAAAGCCGTCAAACAATGTGACACAATTATCCTCGCATCCGACCCGGATAGAGAAGGAGAAGCCATTGCCTGGCACATACTTGAAGAACTCAACGCCCACAAAGTCCTCAAGGGCAAAAAGATAGAGCGCGTTGTTTTCCACGAAATCACCAAACACGCCGTAACCGAGGCAATCAAGAACCCGCGCACCATTGATGACAACCTTGTTTCAGCTTATATGGCACGCCGAGCTCTGGACTATCTGGTAGGTTTCACGCTATCGCCGGTTTTGTGGCGCAAGCTCCCTGGGTCCAAATCAGCCGGCCGCGTCCAGTCCGTAGCACTAAGGCTCATCTGCGACCGCGAAACCGAAATTGAAAAATTCAAACCCGAGGAATATTGGAGCATTGATGTTGACTTGCTCACCAGTAAGCAAGCACTGATTACCTCCCACTTAATCCAAATTGACGGCAAAAAGCTCGAGAAATTTGACCTCAAAACCGAGCTCAGCGCCCAAGAGGCCAAAGCCAAGATTGAGGCACAGGAGTTTGCCGTATCCAACGTTGAGCGCAAAAAAGCCAACCGCTATCCGGCACCGCCGTTTACCACCTCCACCCTCCAGCAAGAGGCCGCTCGCAAGCTGCGTTTCGGCGCCAAAAAAACCATGCAGGTAGCCCAAAAACTCTATGAAGCCGGTTTTATTACTTATATGAGAACCGACGCCGTCAACCTTTCGGTTGAGGCCATCACCGCTTGCCGCGAGGCTATTGTCAAATACTTTGGCGAGGCTTATCTTCCCAAACAAGCCAAAGAATACAAGACCAAGAGCAAAAACGCCCAAGAAGCCCACGAGGCCATCCGCCCCTCTGATGTCATGAACACCCCTAAAAAACTTGAGGGCAAACTCGATGCTGACGGCCACAAGCTCTACGAGCTCATCTGGAAGCGCACTATCGCCTGCCAAATGAACCCCGCCATTTTAGACAAGGTCGCCATTGACTTTTTATCACAAGATAAACAGATTTTATTGCGTGCCAATGGTCAGGTTATCGCCTTTGATGGTTTCTTAAAACTCTATCAAGAAAGCAAAGACGATGATAATGATGATGAAGAAAACCGCATTTTGCCTAATGTTGAAACCGGTGAAGCCGTCACCAAAGGTGAGATTCGTACCGACCAACACTTCACCACTCCGCCTCCGCGTTTTACCGAGGCCAGCTTGGTCAAAAAACTTGAAGAGTTAGGCATTGGCCGTCCGTCGACTTACGCCACGATTATCTCCGTCTTACAAGAGCGCAAATACGTTCGGGTTGAAAAGCTCCGTTTTATTCCGGAGGACCGCGGCCGCATTGTTACCGTATTTTTGGAAAACTTCTTCCGCAAATACGTTGAATACGACTTTACCGCTCAGCTGGAGGAATACCTTGATGATATTTCCGCCGGAGAAATGCAGTGGAAAAAACTGCTTTCCGGTTTCTGGGCCAAGTTCATCAAAAATATTGAAGCTGTACAACCTCTGCAAATTACTGAGGTCATCAACCGTATTGATGAGGCTTTGTCTTACCACCTTTTCCCCCCGCGTGAAGACGGCTCCGACCCAAGGAGTTGCCCACTCTGCGGACAAGGACATCTGAGTGTCAAGTTTGGCAAGTTCGGCGCCTTTATCGGCTGCTCCAACTATCCTGAATGCAAATACACCAAACCTTTGACTGATGTCAAAGAAGAGGAAGCCAACGACACCCCCAAAGCTCCCGCCCCTGAAGACAAAGTCTTAGGCGAGATGAACGGGCTTAAAGTCTACCTCAAGAAAGGACCGTATGGTTTCTATGTCCAATTGGGTGAGGACGCCACCGCCACGACTGAAAAGCCCAAACGCTCTTCTCTGCCCAAAAACATTACTCCGGAAGAAATAACTTTCGAGCAAGCCTCGCGCTTACTCAGTCTTCCGTTTGAGCTTGGCGAGGGGATTATTGTCAGCAGTGGCAAGTTTGGCCCTTACATCAAGCAAGGCGGCAAGTCCAAATCTTTGACCGGAGCCGACAACATCTTCAACATCACGCTTGAGCGCGCCAAACAAATTTTAGAAGGTGTTGCCGAACGCCCGCAAGGCGTAGTCCTTGGACAAGACCCTAAGAGCAAGGCAGATATTACCTTAAACAACGGTCGCTACGGACCTTACCTCAAATGCGGCAAGACCAACTACGCCATTCCCAAAAACTTGCAGGGTAAAGAACTCTCCTTAGAAGAGGCACTCCAAATCATCTCTGCTAAAAAAGCATAAAAGAAAAAGCTTCGGACTCAAATCCGAAGCTTTATTGTTAAACTAACCGTCAACGATACATCTTTTTGACCGCCGACACAAAGGACTTCTTCTGCTCTTCTTTCTGCAAGAAGAAAAATCCGTCTTTAATCTCACCTTCAAAACGCTTAGCCAAGCTTCTCACCACGGACGACTTTCCGAAATACACCGGCAGAGTCCCATCTCTGAACGAAACCAGCACAGCTGTATCGATTCTGTCAGCAAAGCAATATTCTTCTACAAAGAATTTGGCTGGCCCCAAGCCTTTCCGATTTTCCACATTGGCACAAACCAACATTTTCAAGCGTTCCAACTTAGCCACATCAGCCTCAGTCTGTATCAATTCAGCCTCTGTTCCACCTTCCGCCAAGAATTGCTCTTTCATCAAAGATCTGATATTCTCAGAAGAAAAACCTTTGGCACGAAGCTGAGCAAAAGACCAAGTTGTGAAATATCCTTTCAGCTTCTGCATAGGCAACAAATCAACATCCAAAAGCTTAGCCACCTGTTTCAACCATGAAGCCTTAACCGTATTAGTCAATACCTCGACCCCTTCCGGCACACGTAGCTTAATTGTCATCAATTTGTTTTCCTTATAGATCAAGCTGCAACTTTCTCCCAACATAATCGGTTGATTTCCTGCTTCGACCTCTTTTTTCAGCCTTTCCACCAAAGCTCCGACTTCATCACTCTTACATTTCAGGAACACATAATTAACATTATTTTGTTCCAACAGTGAGATAATTTCCGTAATTTCCGGCGTCTTCAAATCCGGAATAAAAAATAATTTAGCCATAATATATTAAATAATAAAAAAACGTACCACGAAGGTTACAACATTTGTTCTATAAATTCAAGTGTTTTTTTATTAATCAATATAGGCGTAAATTCGCGGCCATTTTTCTACCATAATGCTCGGCAATAACAAATCCGACCTTTTTTCCGGGGATTAAAAACTTTATACCTGACTTGTGTAATTCTGAAATATGAATAAACACATCATCATCACCGTTATCTGGTACAATAAAACCATACCCTCGGCGCAGGCTAAACCACCTCACGCTACCTAAAAGCATCATCCACACACTCCAAAAATTAACACACACTCAAGCAATAGAGCAAAATTCATTAAAAATCAATAGTTGAATGCCCTTAAGATTATATCTTTAAGTTTAATAAAAAACAAAAAAAAAGCGGAGCCTTTCGCTCCGCTTTCAATAAAACACCTTCAGCACAAATGATTTTCAGCCAAATACTTCCATAATGCACAGGCATGTACCGACTGCACAATCTCATTTTTTGCCAACAAAGCTTTAATTTCATCCAAATTCAGCAAATGCACTGACAAACATTCACCGCCATCCAAATGCTGGTCTGCCTCCAAAAGCTCCACATCTTCAGCAATAAAATTATAAGTCCAGTTATTAGTAGTGCTGGGATTTGCCGACATTTTCAAATTTTGCTTCCAGTGCCCGCGACCATATCCTGTTTCCTCCAACAGCTCACGCTGCGCAGCCTCCAAAGGGGTTTCTCCATCATCGACCACCCCACCGCAAAACTCAAAATGCTCTTCACGAATACCATGACGATATTGGCGAATCATCACAAACTTCTTGTCTTTGGTAATTGCCAAAATATTCACCCAGTTAGGATATTCCAAAATAAAATACTCCGGCACATCCGCTCCGTTAGGAAAACAAATATGCTCCTTGCGTACGGTCAACCAAGGCTTCCTTGACAAATACTCCGAAGACAAAACTTCTACTTTAGTGTTTTCTTTCATTTCCATAATATATTAACTTAAATAATACCAAACACCGCTATAATACTTCTTTTTTTCAAAAAAACAAATAAAAAAAGAGATGATTCGTATAATCACCTCTTCTTTTCGCACTTTCAACACCGCATCAAACTGCTCTGCAAAATACCTCAAGTTGTCTTCGGCACACTCTCTGTCAGTATCAACACGCTCACACCACTTTGCCACTAACTCCTTAAACATAATTTTTTCACATTTAAATGCGATTCGTAACAAGCCGTATAAAGCCGCTTTTGCCACCGAAATATCTTCTGACAAACAATAACTTAGCCGTTCTTTAATTGAAATACCCATAACAATATAATTTATAATTAAACACAAAAACATCTGCCGCTTTCTGCCATAGCACATTATTAGACAAAAGCCAAGTTTTGCACAAAAAAAGCGCCGGCCACAAATTTTTGCACCGACGCCCTTCCGTTTTTTGTAGCAGTCTACAACTCCCAACTGCGCGAAAACTCCTCATTTTTAAACAAAGCTGCCAACCCTGTAATCTGCTTCAAACGCAAGATTTCATCAGCCGACATGCCGATATTTCGCGCAATCCAAGCATCACTTTTCTCCAGCTCCAACAGCTCTTTCACAATATTGCTCATCAAATCCACATTGTGACTACCGCGAGCACGGTTATGTCTGATGGTTGAAGCGATTCTCTCACCCAAATCTTTATCAATCACCACGACCGGAATTTTACCTTCCTCACGTTCACGGATTCTGTCCGAAATCATCATCGTAGTATAACGATGGAACCCATCTACAATGATATATTCATCCTTAGCCGCGTCATGATAACATACGATAGGCTGAGTAAAACCATCTTCCCAAATAGAAGTCTCCAACAACTTCATCTCCGGCGGAGCCACACGGTTAGGGTTATAATCATTAGCCTTAACTTTTTCAAGCGGTACGGCAATAACATTATATACCGGACTTACAAATTTTTTAGCACTTTTAGCCATATTTTTAATCCTTACAAATTACGATACTTATCCAACAATTCTCTTTCGCGCTGAGCCTGCTTTTTAGTCTGAGCAAAGCCCATATACTTGCACAAATGGTCATTTTTCAAAATACATACAGCCATACGCTTCCACGACGGAATATCAATGGTAGAATGAATATCATCAGTATCATCAGGCGTACCCAAAAATCTGACCTGATCTTTAGTACTTCCGCGATAAGGGCTCTTCCCGTTCAACCGAATATTATAATTGCATGCTTCCAACTCTTTAATTGCGGCATCAGACACCGCCCCACCCTTACGCCACCAAAACTTGATTGAAGTTTTGAACTTTTCAATATAGTTTCTGCGCATTTCATCAGGCAACGTAGCCAGCAAGAACTTCACGTAAGATCTCCAAGTATGCCCTTCCGGCAGAGTAATTCTGCGGCTTCCGAGCAGTTTGGTATTACCATACATCGCACCAAAATTAGCCCCCTGCACTCTTCCTACTACTTTTACCCAAGTATCAGGTTCCAAGACTCGATACAAATTCAGGCTTTCCTTAGCAGCCTCATGATAAGGGCTGGCAACTCTCATTTGGTGGATAGATAAACCGGCTTTATAAAAGAGGTCATAAATTTTATTATAATCAAACCCAAACTTTCCGTTAGCGACCCACACATCTTTGGTCGTCCAATCATAGAGCGGATAAGCGTTATACCACTTTTCCCCCATTTTAGAAGTCCATTGCTTACCATCCATCAATACTTTTCGGTCTGTTGCATAAGCTCGATAACGATTCAAAGACTCATCGGCACGGATTCCCAACAAACAAATCGAATCTTCCTCATGCTGTCTTGAGAACCAATCACCAAAATCAGCATACAAATCCTCTTGCACCATTTTGTATTTATAAAAATCAAAAGGATTATTTTCCAGATTAATAATATAAGGCATATCGGGCATTTCTCTGACCCATTTGTCTTTTTCATCCGGATCCCAAGTATACCAATACATCTGATAATTGCTGACAGCACAACGAGACCCCATCGGCAAGCACACCCAATAAGGCTCAATATCCGCAAGATTATTCTCAAACATACGAGTCACAAACTCAGTTGTCTGTTTATACTGAGCCTCAAAATCCTGATGAAAGACCCCGATTTTACGTTTAATGTTATGTTTCCGTTTATAATCCAAGACCAAATTGAGCAACAACCCGCTGTCTTTTCCGCCCGAAAAAGACACATAAATATTTTTGAAGTTATCAAAAACATATTTAATCCGCTCGTTTGTAGCCTCATACACATTTTTATCGAGGTAATGTTTCATAGCCTTAAGGCCTCCTCTTTAGATATAATGTTACACACATTGTTCAACACATCTTGCTTCATCATCAGGTTTTTACGAATCATTTCATCGAGTCCTGTTTTCACCCAGAAATTATAAACATTAATTTCGCAAGGAGATTCAGGGCGATAGAAATAATGCATCATCTGAATTTTGCGTTTATAGTCAAATGTCTGAGAGAAGAATATCACATTATTACAAAGTTGCATATTTAAGCCTAAATTATCCACACCATAAGAACAAAACATCACATTAACGTCTTTTTCAAAAGCCTTAATAGCGCGATATTTTTCGGTTCTTCCCGTAAGGACGACATATTCTCCTTTTTCAAACCACCCACATTCTTGAAAGAACTTCACCTCTTCCAAGAATCGTACATAAATAATCACCTTTTCCCCTCGGAGCACAATTTCACTTACCAAATCGAACAATGCCTCTACCTTACTCTTACAAATAGTATAGAACTGCTGAAAAGTATGCACCACTTCCATAAAAGGCACTTGATAACGCTTGCTCAAAAACTCATCTTTCTCCGCAGCATAAGCTTTTTTCTCTTCAGCTGACAACTCAAAAAACACATCATGATCTCGCACTTTATAACCGAAGTCAAAATCAGCATCATAAATATAAGGACGCATTTTCTCGACCAAAGCCTCTTCATGTTCAGGCAAAGACCACCGCTTCCACACCTTAAACTCATCTTCAAAATAAGGTAGATATATATTCGCAAACTGAGTTTCAGTCATATTTAACAATTTAGAATTCATAAACTGAATTTGAGAATATAAATCGACCAACCCCTGAGTCAAAGGCAGACTGCTCAAAATTATTCGATATTGGATTCTATTAGCCAAAGCCAAGAGTCGTTTAGTTCGTCCAGCCTCTGTATTTTTTATAGTCAAACTATCATCAACCACACAAAATATTTTATATTTATCGACCAGATTGCACAATCTCAAATATCTGGCATCTGCATTTGATACTCCTTCAATCGGAAAGAAAAACATTTTGCTTCTGATACCGGTTGAATATTGTTCCAAAGCACTTTTATAAACTTTAGACATAAACAAAGCATTCGGAGCAATCCACGCCACATAATCTACTTCTTTAATCTTTGATCTAATCAGTTTAAAAGCCAGTTCAATACGTTCCGGCCCCAGATTCATAAATAACACTCCGGCTTTAAGTCTATCAAGCTTTTCCAGTGCCGGCAATTTTAATTCTTGCTCAGACATAATATCCCCCTTTATTATCAATTATACATCAAGCACACACTTGCCACATATGTAATTGCTAATAAACAAAGTTCAAGGGACACAATATAAATATATTAAAATATTCAAAATATCGGATTATAAGCCCACTGGAGCAACGCTTGTCGCTGTTTAGGGCGGCAATTTTCATCAAGAGGCAAACAATTTTTCAAGACTTGAGCTTTATGACGTTTGAAAGCTTTCCATCTGCCGATTTGGATTCTATCCACCTCAGGGATTCTTCGCCCATAAAAATATCTGCAATACCACTGGAACCAACCTCTGACATCAGGGCCGATAATCCACCCTTTCTGGCGCCAGACACTCAAAGGCTGCCTTGATTTAATACCAAAATAATTACAATTAACATCTGGTTTATCAGGAGACAATCTGGCATTATCGAACCAATATTTAGGGAATTCATTTTGGCAGTCAGTCAAATACTTTCCTTCAAAGACTCCCATTTCTAGCATTTGGATAGGAGTAAGTTCCGGCCTAAAATCCGGATCAAAATTTTTACCTTCAGGTTCACAAAGTTGATATTCATACCCCTGCTGCATTTTATCATTAACGAAGATTCGCATTTTACCGCTCCAAGATTAGATATTTTAGATTTATATATATCATAGATTGAATAAATAAAGGTTTAATGAGTCAAATAATAACTTGAAAAAACATAATTTATAAAAAAAAATCAAAAAAGTTCAATTTTTTTCTTGATTAATTAAAATTAAGGTAGTATAAGGTTCTCCGTAAGTGAGATGGGCGCTTAGCTCAGCTGGAAGAGCATCTCGTTTACACCGAGAGGGTCGGGAGTTCGAACCTCTCAGCGCCCACCAATTTAGAGCCTTGAAATTCAATAAGAATTTTGAGGCTTTTGTTTTATTTAAGTATTGCTAAACTAGCATTAGCTACCACATAGCTACCAACAGAAAAATCATAATAACAGATATTTTAAATATTATATTTATATAAAAAACAATGTGTTAGTATATTTTTGTATTAACTTATTGAATTGCTCAAAATTAATTCAAAACCTAATATTTGTTTTTTATCAATTCGGATAGTTTACAGGGGTGAAAATTAAAATCTCTTTCGATTCCTAATCCTCGGTAATTAATACTTTCAAGTTCAGGTATTGAAAAATATCCGTATTCAGAATCCAGCCCTATTACATATCCAAAACAAACTTTTTCTTCATGGCTGTATTCTAGGATATACCAAGTCCAATTATTCCATGGGCAAAATAATTTTGCATAAACTGTTTTTTCTTTTTTTCCGTCTTGGGCATAGAGTGGTGGTAAAATTTTTTCTAATTCTTTTGTAATAAGTTGCATAGTAAATCTCCTTTCTGGATTCATTCAAGAATACAGAAAAGAATTTTCCCTAAACTATAAATTATTTTTGGGATACTATAAAATCCCAACACTATTTTTTGAAGCGTGCAAATGTTTAATTAAGGCATTGAGTTTTTCTTTTTGCTTGACTGATGGTGTGTCTTCCATGTCTTTAAGTTGTTTTATTTCGTTTTGGGCTTTTTGAAAATTTTTAATTTCAATATAATACTCTGCTCTTAAGAATGAAAACAATTTATCTGTCACTAAACGGCTAGGTTTACTTTGAAAAATTTTTTCTGCCTTATTAAATGATTTCTTGTCATGGCTTTTTATGGCAATTTGCATGTATAAAACTGCAAGAAGAATATTGCTTTTCATTAAATGATTATTGCCTTTGAATAAATATGAAATAGCTGTTTGGGCAAGTTCAATCTCTGATAATGCAATCATATCTTGGATTATGTAAAACAAAGTCCTATCACCTGCAATATTTGTATTGTCAGCGATGTATTTTTTTAAACGATTTTTAATATCTGATAAATTTTCTGTCATAACGATAATAAACTCCATAGATAAGACAAAATTGGTCGCTATGAAATTTTATTATTTTAATAAGGAATTTTTTTTACTTCTATAATGCGGAGATTATTTTAAGAGCTGTGCTTAGTTGCTCATCAGAAAGCTTTTTTATTTTTGCAATTAATAAAGCTTCTTCGGATGCTCTTTTGTAAGAAATATTTTTGTCAGTTTCAATATCTAAAATATCGCTTAGTTTGCAATTTAGTACTTTTGCAATAAGAACTAAATTGTCAAAATGAGGATAGTTTATTCCTCTTTCTATGTTTGATATTGCTTCTGTTGAAAGACTACACTTTTCCGCTAAAATCTCTTGTGTGATTTTATTTGCTTGTCTAATTGCTTTTAGACGTAATCCGATGTTTTGCTTCATATTTTACCTCTTTATATGAAGCTATACTGAAATTATTAACTTGAAAACGAAGCAGAAATATTATA
>CALXRR010000010.1 GCA_944390905.1 uncultured Alphaproteobacteria bacterium | reverse complement strand
TCCTACGAGTCTCATACTATCACAATTTTTCATCTATGTAAATACTAATTTTTCAAAACCGGTAAAATATTATACACCCACCACCGGCACCATGCGAGCATCGCGACTTCTTGGCACGGAGCAAGCAACCGCTAACCTAGTGGGTGAAGCGGCACCCGCTTCCAGCTTGAGCATCGTGGTAACATTATAATTTTATTGTTTAATTTCTTGTCCAGAAAGACCTAGTCAAAACGGTTATCACCGTAACTACTTCCAAACGTCCTAACAGCATCACAAAAGACAAAACATACTTTGCCCCATCAGATAAAGAACTATAATTTCCTGCCGGACCAATCACCTTACCCAACCCCGGACCAGAGTTAGTAATACAAGCCACCACCGAACTAAAAGCAATTTCAAAATCATATCCAAACAGAGCAATCACCGTCGTAAAAAATGCAATACTCAGTATAAAACCACTAAACAATACAAACACCGAAGAAATAATCCCCGAATTAGTGACCAAATTCCCCACTTTAATCGGCAAAACTCGGTTTGCATCTGTAGCCAACACCATTGATCTCTTAATAAAAGATATAATCACTTGCCATCTCAAAATTTTTACCGAACCTGATGTTGAACCTGTACAACCTCCGGTCATGGCAAATACTATAAAGAAAGCAGCTGTCCACTGCCCCCAAAGCATATAATCAGTAGAAGCAAACCCTGTCGTGGTTACTATTGACACAATATTAAAACTTGAAAAACGCAACGCCTCCACAAAATTATAAGTTCCGTTACACACCAAACAAATTGATGTAACCACAATATAAACCGCCAACACTTTCAAAAACGCCCAAACTTGAGATGTTCCAAAATCGCGCACATCACGTCCCTGCCACATCACAATATAAAATGTCATCGGAATCGCGCCCAAAATCATAAAAAGAGTAACAACCATCTCGATTAAAGCACTGTCAAAATATCCGATTGAAGCATTTTTGGTTGATAAACCACCTGTCGCCACCGTAGCTAAAGCATGACATACGGCATCAAACCATCCCATTCCGGCGAGCTTCAAACAGACTATACACAGCAGATTCAGTCCGACATACAGCAAGATAATTCTCTTTGCTATATAGCTGAATTTAGGCATAAATTTTTCATTAATATCCGAATTTTCCCTCTGGAATACCTGCATTCCGCCGATTCCTAAAAACGGCAACAATGCCACGGCAAAAATCACGATTCCAATACCTCCAAGGGCATTTAACATCGCCCGCCACAACAACAAAGAATGAGGCAGAACCTCCACATCATTAAATATCGTTCCTCCGGTAGTGCTCAACCCTGAAGTCGACTCAAACAATGCATCGGCAAAGGTCTTGGTATATCCCGAAAATACAAACGGCAAAGCCCCGAGTACAATCATCGATACCCAGCAGACTACCGTAATCAAAAATCCTTGTTGCAGCGTAATCCGCTTAATTTTCATTTTATTTCCGGTAAACAACGCCGCTCCGATAAAAACCGTAACGATAGCCGCCGGCACAAACGGAGAATAGCTCATTTTCTCGAACCAAAAATCGAGCACCGCCGGCACCGCCATAGCTAATCCCAAAATGGTAATCAGATACCCGTTAATCATAAAAACCGGCTGCCACATAATCCCTCCGCCAATAAAAATTAAGCCTTACAAAGCCACATTCTGAGACAAACGATTATCCGCCATAAATTTATTAATATTAATCCCGTTAAAGTAGCAAAAAGCCGTAGCAACTTCCTCTGCGGTATAAGCCACAATTTTGCATACAATTGGCTTATTTTCAATTTCACGCTCCAAAAAAGCTTTGGCTCTTGCACCCTCTTCTGTTTCAGGATTGGCATAAATACCAAACAAAAAGATATACTCACCGTTCAAATCAATTGCATTTGCATTATAGATTAAAGGCTTCCCTTCAACGATTTTTGGGTTTTCTAAATACACCAAGCCCTCAACATCACGGCGATAGTCCATATCTTCATACAATACCTCATCAGTCTTTTGCACAGCAGTTCTCTCTGTAGGAATCTTAATCACCGAGGCCGCACTTTGAGCATTGTTAACAAACTTTAACTCTGCTCCTCCTTCTGTTTCTGGAACAAAGAACGGAACATTACCATCAGCGCTTCCATCTTCGATTGAAGCCGCATCAACCCCTTCAGGTGTAGTTTCAGCCTTACCAAAAGCCTGACGTCTGATATTTTTACCGCGATAATCTGTACTTTCAACCAGCTTATCCGTTCCCTTACGTGCAAAAGGACTTTCCTTTAGCGTCTTGCCAATAACTGATGTTTCCAAAGATGTTGACATTTCCGAGAACTTCTGCCCATACCAATTGTGCAACTCCCACAGCTTTGCTCCCCATAGCAAAGGCAACAACAGCAACAAGAGCACAACCAGAACAAACACTCTCAGCCATCCTCTAAACGGGAAGCTTACAATCTGCCAAATTCTCTGTCTCCAACTTGGTTTGGCATAAATAGTCTCACGCCTGCGAAAATTAATCATTTACTTTTTACTTCCGTATTTAGCTTTGAGTTCTTCACATCTTTCCGGAGTAATCCGTTCAAACAGCGGCTCACCCACTTCAAACTTATGTCCAGGCTTCAAATATACGATTTCATCAGCAACCTTAAAACCTTTCAGTCCGCTATGAGCATCAATACTCAAGCCCAATTTTCCAAGCATATTCTGCGCCACGGTTGGCATAATCGGAGCCGACAAAATAGCAAAAATACGGATTAAATTTATGCATACGCGCAAAATTGCCGCCGCTCTTTCCGGATTTTCTTTAATCACTGTCCATGGTTCGGTTACAGAAATATAGTTATTGCCGTCAACCCAAATTGCGCGCAACTCGGCCAAAGCCTTACGGAACTCCATATTTTCCATATAGCGCAAATAATTATCGGTTTTTTCTTGCAAATTAGCAATCAGCTCATTTTCGGCAGCGGTCATTTCTCCGCCGGCAGGTACTTCTGCTCCGATTTTAGAAGCAGTCATTTTCAACACGCGCGATACAAAATTACCCAGCACTCCGTTCAAATCTTTGTTGACCGTGCCGACAAATCCGTCAAAGGTAAAGCTTGAATCTGAGGCTTCCGGAACATTAGCCATCAACCAATAGCGCCAATAATCAGCCGGAAACTCCTCCACTGCCTTATCGGCAAAAACTCCTCGCTGCTCTGATTTTGAGAACTTTCCACCCTCAAAAGTCAAATAACTCATACCTTTCAGATAATCTACAAAGGTCCACTTTTCTTTGGTACCTAGCAACATTGCCGGAAAGAATATCGCATGGAAAGGCACATTATCCTTGCCCATAAACTCCACATATCGCACATCATCGGCATTCAGCCACCATTTTTGCCAGCTGCGCTCTTCAGGTTTTTCATCTGCCCATTGCTTTGTAATACCGATATATCCGATAGGAGCATCAAACCACACATAAAATACTTTGTCTTCATAACCGGGCTTATTAACCGGAAATCCCCACTTCAAATCACGAGTAATGCAGCGCTCCTGCAAGCCTTCTTTGAGCCATTTTTGCGCAATTGAATAAGCTACATCCGGCCAATACGGCTCTTTTTGCGCCACCCACTCCGACAAATCTTTTTCAATTTTTGGCAAGTTCAAGAACAAATGCTTTGTCTCACGCACTTCCAAATTGGTTGAACCAGAGATTGTGCTACGTGGATTAATCAGCTCTGTTGGTTCCAGAACCTTAGTACAATTTTCGCATTGATCGCCGCGAGCCTTGTCATACCCGCAATGCGGACAAGTACCGGTAATATAGCGATCCGCCAAAAATCTCCCATCATCAACCGAATACACTTGCTTAATAGTACGCTCTTCAATATATCCGTTCTTATCCAACTGCTCAAAAATATGATAAGTAATTTCTTTATTTTGCTCGCTTGAAGTCCGACCAAAGCAGTCAAACGACAAATTAAAAGCTTTATAAGTAGCTTTGTGCTGATTATAATACTTATCGCAGTATTCCTTGACACTCAACCCTTCTTTAAGAGCCCCTACTTCAGAAGTTGTACCATGTTCATCAGTACCGGCGATATACAAAACTTCATGCCCCATCATTCGCATAAACCGAGCATAAACATCGGAAGGCAGCAAGCATCCGACCATATGTCCCAAATGTGGAACTCCGTTAATATACGGCAATGCGGAAGTAATCAAGATTTTAGACATGAAAGTTTCACTCCTTATTAATTATTATTTTTTCTGACTTCGCCCCATTTTACAACATTTTTCCAATATCTCAAGCAAAAAGACGCATTGATAATCAATTTCTTTGTTCAAAAAAATCTCCGCCATGTTCACATCACATTAGCGGAGATTTTAATAATGATTAATTTTTATTTTTATAAATACCGTTTAGCAAAAAAGGCGGAAGCTCTTTTAAAGCAGAAGCCCCTGCCGCCTTAGCATGTCCGCCGCCGCCAAACTCTGCCGCAATTTTTGATACATCAACATTATCCTTTGACGTATAAAAAGATAAATTCCAACAATTTCGTTTATTCATAAAAAAGTTAACCATAAAATCATAAGTCTCAATATGCGGAATAGAGTCATAAAATGCTGACTTCCCTTGCGGCATATTAGCGCAAATACACTTTAGCCCTTTGTAATGACTGGTAAAAGACATTCCCCTTACCAAACGATAATCCCTTATTTTTATCCAAGATAAAATTGCATTACCTTTGTCAACCATAGCCTCGATATTAATATTTCCGCTAAAAATATCATCCCAAATCGGCTCATCCGGACGATTAACCCCCATTGACTGACAAGCATACTCAAACGGCAAAACCCTCGGATCTCGCAAATCAAAAATATCTTGCAAAGCCAAAAGCTTAACGCCTTCTGGCACCGGCTCTTGCGGATGAAAATACTCCCAAGTCAGCTCAATAGCCGCCGTCCCTGAACGACGCAACCCTTTAATCGGCTCATTCTCACCTTGAGCCATAATTTCATCATATTCCTCAATCACCGAAATATGGTGGTCAATCCACACCAAATCTTTGGTTTCATTAAGCTTAAACATATATTTCACCGGCAAAGAAATATCACAAATCACGATTTTATCATGGCTTTCAATCTGCTCATAAGGAATTTCCATATCATGATTAATCCCCAATAACTCCGCTTCCGGATACACACGCTTTACAATCGCAGCTGACCCTTTTCCATCATGATCAGCAATATGATAAATACATAACATGATTTCTTCTCCACTTTACTTTATATTTAAAAATCTATCTCCATTCCATCATAAGCAGGTTCTACATTGGCCGGTGTCATTTGCATCACCTCATCATAATCACATTCGGATGCCATATGGTTAAGCACCGCCCGTTGAGGTCTAATTCTTGCAATATACCCTAACACTTCGTCCAACCCTGCATGCTGAATCTGCCCATAAGGCGTGGTCAGCGGGGCCACCATCAGCTTTGGCTTAACCGTAATCCGCTCAAATGCACTCTCGGCAATCATCTTAAAATCAGCAATATGCACATATTCCCCATCATTAAACACATATCCCAAGCACTCCGGACAATGCTGCAACAGCTTTATAGGCATAACCTTCACCCCTTTAATATAAAAAGGATGATTAGCCTTAATCAGGTTGGGTATCAAGCTTGGCATTCTTACCACATTTTTTACTTGATTAGGCTTAGCAATCAAATACGAAAAAGCATGCTTAATTCTCTTAAGCGTAAGCTTTCCTCCATAAATATTCAAACTATCTCGCGATATACGGTTAATCTCTCGCAAATCATCAATTCCATGTATATGGTCGGCATGAGCATGAGTATATAGCACCGCATCCAGAGCTTTAATCTGGTGTTCAACTAATTGCTCACGCAAATTTGGGCAAGTATCAATTAAGAACCTCACCCCATTAATTTCCACATAAGTTGAAGTCCTGATGCGGCGATTTCTGGGATTTTCCGGATTACAGTTTCCCCATCCCATACACAAAGACGGCACCCCCGGAGCAGCTCCGGCCCCTAAAATAACAACTTTTCCGCTCATCAGAATTCATATCTCCCTTTATCACTAGCTTTTCTAAAAAGCTTATAAAAATTATTAGAAGTAATCTCCGCCAATTTTTCAAAAGAGATATTTTTAATCTGCGCCAATTTCTCTGCCGTATACTTCACAAAAGCCGACTCATTGCGCCGTCCTCTTACCGGCACCGGCGCCAAATACGGAGCATCAGTCTCCACCAATAATCTATCCAGAGGCACCTCAGCAAACACTTCACGAATATCATTGGATTTATTAAACGTAATAATCCCCGACGCTGACAAATAAAACCCTATTGACAACGCAAAATCTGCAAACTTTTTAGACGACGAAAAACAATGGATTACACCGCTGAACTGCTTTTGCTCATAGGCTTCACCGAGCACCTCCATCATATCATCATCAGAATCTCGATTATGAATAATCAGCGGCAATCCTGTCTCTTGAGCAGCTTTAACATGCTCACGCAAAAGTTTTATCTGAGCATCTTTAGGACTATAATCATAATAATAATCCAGTCCGCATTCACCAATAGCCACGACTTTTTTATGAGTACTCAATCCAATCAAATCTTCAGCTTTCACATTTGGATACTCAGCAGCATTATGCGGATGTACTCCCACAGCCGTATATACAAATGGATATTTTTCAGAAATTTCAAGTTGTTTTTCCAACTCATCAATATTATTTCCGGCATTGAGCATGGCTGTCACCCCCTGCTCTCTTGCACGTTGTAACATTTCCTCAAAATCATCTTCAAAATCATTAAAATCTAAATGACAATGACTATCAACCAGCATTTTTAATCCCTAAACTACCTTACAAATACTATATAACACATTCAGCATAACCTGTTTTTTATCCAGATTCAATCTATCGGCTTCGTCAAAAGAATGATTTGCTTTTTCCCACATTTCAAGCATAGCTTCCATATTATGACACGTACGTATATTTTCGGCAAGATATTTCAACAATAGCTCTTGCACCAAGTAGAAACAGTCCTCGTCTTTCACCGTAGAGTCGCAAAACTCAATCATATCAGCAAGCTTAAAGTTTTTTCCGCTTTTAAGGATATCAAGCATCCTCGCATATATATCCATAGCCCCTTTATCTAAGAAGGTTAAAGCCTTGCCGATGCTTCCCGATGACAAATGCGCCAACTCCTTCACTGCTTTTTCCTCAGTATCAGGACGATATCTCCGCAACAAGGACGCCACATTATTTTCATCTAGTGGTTGCATATTAAGCTTGGCACAACGCGACCTGATAGTCGGCAACAATCGATTCGGATTATGTGAGACCAACAGCATCAAAGCCTTAGCCGGTGGCTCTTCCAAAATTTTCAATACTGCATTAGCGCTGGCCGCGTTCATATCATCAACACTATCAATAATTACCACACGCCACCCATCATTAGACGACTTTTTGCTCAAAAACTCATTAATGGTGCGCACATCATCAACTCTGATAAAAGCCGACTTTTTCAGTCCTTTCAACTCTTCATCAGACATTGCTTCACCGTCTTTAATGGCCTTCATCACCTTTTTTCTGTCAGTTTCGGTATAATCACGCTCCAACACTTTCAAATCCGGATGAGCATCATTAGCCACCAAGCGAAACGCCTGACTATCTTCAGGCACATTCAAAGTCGTATAAGATTCTTTTTTGTTTTCATCAGCATACAACAAAAATCTGGCAAAACGATAAGCTAATGTAGCCTTTCCGATACCCTCAATTCCGGTAATCAACCACGAATTATGCAAAGAATTGTTTTTCCAAGCATCGAGTAGCATTTTTTCCGCATATTCATGCCCAAGCAAAAACGAATTCCGTCGCGGAAGACAATCATCACCAAGCGTCTCGTCAGTACTCATATCCTACAACTTAAACCTTTCCTTAACCAGCTGAACAATATCCATATGCAGTCGTTCAATAGATTTATTGGCATCAAGCACAACAAAACGCTCCGGCTCTGATTTTGCTATTTCCAAATAACCTTTACGCAAATTAGTATGAAACTTCAACCCTCTGCTTTCATGACGAGTCTCTTTAGTTTGCATTCCCATAGCTTTTTTAAAAGAGCGCTCTAATCCTATCTTGGGGTCCAAATCCAATAATATAGTTAAATCAGGCTTAAAATCCCCAACTGCAACCGTATATAATTCATCTAACAACTTTCTGTCGACACGCTTATCATAGCCATAATATTGATAAGCCACGGTTGAATCTGCAAATCTATCGCTCAATACCCATGTTTTATCCTTCAAAGCCGGCCATACTTTTGTCGTCAGATGAATTCTTCTGTCAGCATAATAAAGCAAAGCCTCGGCCACGGCATCAAACTTATCCTTATCGCCGGTAACCAATAGCTTTCGCAATTCCAAACCAACTTCTGTTCCACCCGGCTCTTTAGTCTGAATATTATTAATCTGTATTGAATGCAAATAATCCGACAACAGCTTTATTTGGGTTGATTTTCCGGTACCTTCTCCTCCTTCAAATGTAATAAACATCCCCCTTGTCGGAATTTTACATTCCGGAAACAATTCCATTTGCTGTTCTTTTTCACCATCAATTCCTCTTGGTGTAGCCACTTTTCCTTTTAATGAGGCCATTAGTTAGCTCCGAACAACAAATACTTCATATTTTCTTTAATTCTACCAAAGAACCCAAGCTCACTAACCGATTTAGCAGCCACCAACGGAACCTCAATAGTCTCCATGTTCGGAACTTCCACTCTGACTACTCCCAGTTTTTGTCCTGCTTCTACCGGAGCCGCAACCGGCTTGTCATAAACCGCAACCAATTTGGTATTTACCACATCACTTCTGGCAATGGTACGAACCAAATCCTGACTTACTAACAACTCCACATCAGGCTCAGTCCCAAACCATACCGGCACGGTTGCTACTTTTTGCCCTTTCTGCAATACATCATAATTGTCAAACTCTCTAAATCCCCAGTTCATCAACTTTTCTGCTTCTTCAGAGCGTTCTTTATTGCTCTTCATTCCGCTCATGACTTCAATAAGGCGCCTATCACCACGCTTAGCCGTTGCCGTCAAACAAAATCCTGCTTCTTCGGTGTGTCCGGTCTTCATACCATCAGCATTAGACATGCTGTATAATAATGGATTTCTGTTTCCCTGACGAATTCCGTTATAAGTAAAATATTTTTCTGAAAACAAATGATAGAACTCCGGAAACTCATCAATAATCGCCTTTGCCAATATAGCCAAATCTTCCATTGACATTTTTTGTTCAGGGTCGGGCAATCCGGTCGAATTAACAAAAGAACTATTATTCAATCCCAATCTTTTAGCTTTAATATTCATCTGCGCGGCAAAATCCTCTTCTGTTCCGGAAATATTCTCAGCCGCCACAATACAAGCATCGTTTCCTGATTGGATTAAAATACCCTTAATCAAGTCCTCAACTCTCACCTTCTGCCCGATTTTCAAAAACATCGTTGATCCACCGCTGGCAGCTCCGCCTTTTCGCCAAGCATTTTCACTCACCGTAAAAGTATCATCCAGCGACAATGAACCATCTTTTAGCTTGTCAAAAATCATATATACTGTCATCAACTTACTCATTGAAGCCGGCGGCACCATCTTTTTATGATCCTTAGTATATAGGTATTGTCCGGTTTCATAATCCATCAAAATTGCATTTTTAGCCTTTGTTTCCACGGCATATGCATTGCATACAAATCCACAAATTGATGACATCAACAGCACTGTAGCAAAAGATTTATTCCACATCATCACTTTCAAAGCCCCCACCATTAATCAACATCTTTAACAATTCTGGCATCATTAATACCATAATTTCTTAATTTTCCTAAAGCTACCTCAGCCTCGCCTTCATCGTTATAAGGCCCCAAACGCACCCTATAAAACGGATTACCGTTAACGGTAGCTTGCGTCAAATTCACTTCACCAACCCTAGATAATTGGGAAGACAAACGCTTTGCCGATTCCTGCTTCAAAAAAGCCCCCGCCTGCACAAAGAACTTCCGCCCTCCTGCCGCTTGCATAACCGGCACCTTAACCTCTTCCCTTGATACAATAGTAACTTTTTCTTCCGATTGAACCTGATTTTGAGGATTTCCGGCACCTACCAAATAATTTCTGTCTCCATTAAGCTGAGCCTGCTGTACTTCCGGCAACATTGATGACGGCGGCGGCACTTCCTGATTAAAAGCCTCTGACTTTGCATTATACAAAGCATAATTAGGCTCAAAATCCTGTTCTAATAAAGCCTGCTTCAAAGCCACACTTTCTTTTGCCAAAATCTCAACTCTTACCTTAGCCGTTCCCTTGGTCTTAAAACCCAACAACTCGGCACCGCGTTTAGAAATATCAATAATTCTGTTTTTAGCATAAGGCCCACGGTCATTCACTCTTAGCACTAACGAGCGCCCATTTTCCAAATTTGTAACCCTAACAATGGACGGCAACGGCAAAGTTCTATGAGCCGCCGTTAAAGTATTCATATTATACTCTTCACCGTTAGCAGTTGTTTTTTCATGAAAATCCTCACCATACCAAGAAGCAATACCCTCCTCAGAATAATTATAATCTTCTTTCGGATAATACCATTGTCCCATAATCTGATAAGGCTTCCCTATTTTATATGTTCCACCCATATCTTTAATTGTTGCCGCCTGTGTATATGGGGATGACTTCAAATCCACTTCATCAGAGGCACAACCAGAAAGCAATAACAAAGCCGCGATGGGCAAAAACTGCAATTTTCCCAGAGACATTTTTTTATTCCTGCCAATTTTAAGGTTCACAAATTTTCCATCAATTTAACTTGTTTTTATCAGTTCGTAAAGACTGTTTTTTCTTTTGCACATCCGGTTTTGCTGATTTTTTAGGTTGTACCGGAACACTAAAACCAACCTTTGGATTGTAGTTGTTAATTTTTTGCAAAAATTGATAGTCCGGATACCCGTCTTGAGGCATTCTGGCTTTTTTCTGGACTTTTTTAATAGCCTCACGGGTCTTAGCCCCCAATTTTCCGTCTTCATCAAGCTCTTCCCAGCCGATTTTATTCAAAAAAGCCTGTACCTTCAAAACATCATCTGTTTTTACCTTCACGGCCTCATGCTGAGATACCGGCTTCCATTTTTTGCCCGACTTTATATAATCAGCCAACATTCCGACCGCCAAAGCATAATTTTCTGAGCGATTCCACACCATAATTTTTCTGAAATTATCGGTTATCAAATATGCGTGCCCTTTTTTACCCTCCGGCACAATAATTGACACCTCGGTTTCATCACCAATCATTTTTGCTTTATCAGCAGGAACAATCACCCCGATTCTTTTCCATTCTTTAAGTTTTTTACGAATATTTCTTCCACTCAAAGCATAATCAAAATTCCACGGTAGTTTTACTTCAGCCCCCCATGGCAGATTTTTCTTCCAGCCGATATCCGACAAATAGTTTGCAGCAGATCCAGCCGCATCTTCAAACGAATGCCAAATATCTATTTTACCATCTCCATTATAATCCACGCCATAAGCATTAAAAGTTGATGGCATAAACTGGAAGTGCCCCATAGCTCCAGCCCAAGATCCCTCCATTTTTGTAAAATCGATTCCTTGTTCATCAACAATTTTCAAAGCCTGATACAGCTCATTTTTAAAGAACTTTGGACGACGATTATCATAGCTCAGCACGGTCAGAGTTTCAATCACCTGAAAATTACCGAAGATTTTACCATAATAAGTCTCCATTCCCCAAAATGCCACAATATATTCAAAAGGTACTCCGTATTTTTTCTCCATATCCCTAAACAAGGGGTACAATTCTTTATACTGTCTCTGTCCTTCTGAGATTTTTTTAGCAGATAGCACTTTATTAAGATATTCATTTGATGTTAAAACAAATTCAGCTTGCTTACGGTCAATTTGCACCGCTTCTGGTTTGGGATGATAATAATTCGGAGCAAAAACCGTATCTACCGTTTTTTTGGAGATTCCCTTTTCAACCATTTCATTTTTAAGATTTTTCAGCCATATAGCATATTCTTCGGGCACTTTAATCTCTTCCGCTGCCCACACTGTTTGCCCTGCAAACATCATACATCCCAACCATAAGGCTGACTTTTTCCACATTTACAATCCCCTCCATAGCCATGATTCTGCTCTTTTATAACTTAAACGCGAAATGTTAAAAAATATTATATTTATTCTCAAAAGAATTTGTGTTAGAATAACAGAGTTGAGTATTTTTATATTATCCGGAGATTAGATATGGCAACTGCAACCCAAAAAATTAAGCACGTTTGGCTTTATATTATAGCCGGCGTAGCATCACTTGGAGGGCTTCTGTCCGGTTTTGATACCGGAGTCATTTCTGGAGCCCTTTTGTTTATTAACGACACCTGGCCGCTCACCACGCTTGAGCAAGGCTGGGTAGTTTCATCAGCCCTGGTCGGAGCCGTACTAGGCGCCGCCAGCAACGGAGTTTTGGCTGACGTCTACGGCCGCAAAAAAGTTATTATCGCCACCGGCATTATATTTGCCGTAGGTTCGATTCTCTGCGGTTTTGCACCCAGTGCCTTTTGGCTGATAGCCGGCCGCATGATTTTAGGCTTGGCCATAGGTATGGTAAACTTTGTTATTCCGCTTTATCTGTCTGAACTTTCTCCGCAAAAAGTCCGCGGCATGTTGGTATCACTATATCAGTTAGCCATTACCGCCGGCATTTTGTTCTCTTATCTTATCAACCGCATTTTTGCCAATACTGACTACAACTGGCGCTGGATGCTTGGTGCTGGTTTAATTCCGGCAGCAATTTTGCTAATCGGCATCAGCTTTTTGGGCGACACTCCGCGCTGGCTCATCAGCAAGAAGCGTGATGACGAAGCCAAGGCCATTTTCCAAAAGATTGAGCCTGAAGCCGATGCTGATAAACACATTGCTGAAATCAAGATCACCTTAACTCCGCAAAAAAAACAAAAGAAAGCCAAAAAAGTCTTCGAAAGCTGGATGCTTACCCCAGTTTTGGTTGGTGTAGGTGTTATGTTCATGCAAATTTGCACCGGTATTAACAACATCATCTACTATACAGCCACCATTTTTAAGGCTGCCGGCTTTACAGACACCATAGGCGCCCTATATGCCACTATCGGCGTCGGGGTTGTCAACTTTGTTATGACCTTTGTCGCCATTTTCTATACTGACAAAATCGGTCGCAAACCATTGCTTTATATCGGTTTAACAGGTTTGACCATTAGTTTGTTTGCCCTTGGAGGCTCTTTCTATTTTACTGAATTTTTGGGTGACAACCTCAAATGGGTAGCCGTAGCCAGTATAATCACCTTTATTGCATGCTTTGCCTTCTCATTAGGACCGATTGGCTGGATTGTTATTTCCGAAATCATGCCGCTCAAGATAAGAGGCACAGCCATGAGTATTGCCACCATGGCCAACTTTGGTTTCAACTTCATCGTCGCCTTGACTTTTCCGACTTTACTTAAAACCATCGGCGAAGCCTACACCTTCTGGATTTTCGGTTTTATAGGAATCATAAGCTTGTTCTTTACTTATTACTTTCTGCCCGAGACCAAAGGCCGCTCACTTGAGCAAATTGAACTCAACTGGAAGAATCGGGTACCTGCCCGCAAATTCTAACCCCAATAAAGGCTCCGCAATTAAAACGGAGCCTTTACTTATTTTGATCTTCCAGATTTAACAAATATCGCTTTATATCCACCCCTCCGGCATAGCCTACCAGTTTTCCGCCAACGCCTACCACCCGATGACACGGCACAATCACGGCAATCGGATTACAATGATTAGCCATACCTACCGCCCGCACTGCTTTAGGATTACCGATACTATTGGCAATATCTTTATAAGTTACGACCTCTCCATAAGGTATAGCTTGCAAAGCCTTCCATACTTTTAACTGGAAAGGACTCCCATGCAACAACAATGGGATATCAAACTCTTTACGAGCACCGGCAAAATATTCATCTAACTGCCGACAGACTACCGCCATCAAAGGGCTAAATTCTAATTGCTTTTCATCACCCCAAACATCAGGCTCAGCAAAGCTCACTTTACAGAGTCTCCCTTGGCTTTCAGACAATATCAGTTTTAATTTTCCGTTATAAATCCACATTACTTAACATCCCCAACTATTTATATAACACATTTGCACTTAAAGTATACAAATAAAACGACACAGCTTTACAAAATATAAATCAAAATACATAAAAAACTATAGAGGTAAACAAATGTATTCATTTTTAGGAGTTTTCATTAGCGGTGGCATCGGATCGGTATGCCGTTGGCTGACTTGTGAAAAAATCAATTTCCATTGGGGAACAATGTTAGTAAATGTTTTAGGTGCTTTTTTTAATCGGCTGTGCTTATGCTTATTGCCAAAAACACCTTACCGAAATTTCACCGGAACTAAAACTTTTTATCATGACCGGCTTTCTGGGTGGTTTCACCACATTTTCCACCTACCTGCTGAACTTTTCTACCTTAATCAACAGCAACAATTACCTTGAAGCCTTTTTGTACTTAAGCCTTTCCATTTTGATAGGCCTTGTATTTTTGATTAGCGGCATCAAGTTCGTTGAATACCTATAAAACAAAGCGTATCTCCGCCACAAAAAAATCCCACTCTACTAAGAATGGGATTTGTGATTGGCGGAGAGAGTTGCTAAGAGAAAACGTCTTTAAATGGCGTTTTCTTCTGCAAAACCAATGATATCTTAGCGAATAAAGGCACGACAGTGCCGACTATGAGCTCTAGATGAATTGCAAGCTCTGCCCGACGAGAACAAGCTTTTGCGCCGTTCGAGGCGTATCTCCGCCACAAAAAAAATCCCACTCTACTAAGAATGGGATTTGTGATTGGCGGAGAGAGTTGCTAAGAGAAAACGTCTTTAAATGGCGTTTTCTTCTGCAAAACCAATGATATCTTAGCGAATAAAGGCACGACAGTGCCGACTATGAGCTCTAGATGAATTGCAAGCTCTGCCCGACGAGAACAAGCTTTTGCGCCGTTCGAGGCGTATCTCCGCCACAAAAAAATCCCACTCTACTAAGAATGGGATTTGTGATTGGCGGAGAGGCAGAGATTCGAACTCTGGGAGGGCTCGCACCCTCGACGGTTTTCAAGACCGCTGCATTAAACCACTCTGCCACCTCTCCATCATGTGGTTTACAGAATGCTTTTACATAAATCTAACAAAAAGGTCAAGAACTTTTTTACTTTTTTGCAAAAAAAATATAAAGACGCCTTGTTTCAAAGGCGCCTCTCATGTTTATATACAATAAACTAAGCTTTTTGCAGATTACCGGCAGAAGTTTTACCTTTTTCGTTAATCAGTTCATAAGTAATCTTTTCATTTTCATTAAGTGTTTTAAATCCGGCTTTTTGCACGGCTGAAATATGAACAAACACATCAGCACCACCGATTTCAGGCTGAATAAAACCATAACCTTTTTTGTTATTAAACCACTTAACTGTTCCTGTTGCCATAACATTAATCCTCTTAAAACAGGTTCTAAACGACACATCTTAAAGTAAAAGATTAAGATGCATAATAACTTTTCTCAATGTTTGGATTCTCACAACCTTAGAACTTAGATGTAAACCATCTGCCACAAAGTCAGAATAACACATAAACCACCGAGAGGCTATTCATAAAAATAGTACCTGCAGAAAAACAAAATAGCAATCACAAACCATTTTATCCCCTAAAATTATCAGCATAATCACCACATCTTTTTAAGGAAGGACAAGCAACCTTAACTCCGCTCAAACAACTTTGAGATTTGAGCCAACTTCAGCTCCACATAAGTCGGTCGCCCGTGGTTACATTGTCCGGAGCGTTCTGTGTGCTCCATTTCACGCAACAAATGGTTCATCTCTTCAACATTCAAACGGCGCCCTGCTCTGACTGAACCATGGCAAGCAATTGTCGCACAAATCAGGTGCAACTTTTCGGTTAAAGAATATTCTTTGCCCCACTCGGCCATTTCTTCTGCCAAATTGTGTATCAGCTCCTGCACATTTGCCTTATCACCCAAGAGCGCCGGAATCTCGCGCACAATCACCGCTGTGGAGCCAAATTCCTCCACCACCAATCCCAGAGTTTTAAGACTGTCCGCCGCCTCTAAAAGCCTTACTTTATCTGACAGCGACAAATCCACCACTTCCGGAATCAGCAAAATCTGCGTTGCGGCTTGGCGTCCTTCGGTTAGCGAGCGCTTTAACTTTTCCATCACAATCCGCTCATGGGCAGCATGCTGGTCAACAATTATAATACTATCTTCTGACTGAGCAATAATATAAGTATCATGGAACTGCGCCTTAGCCAACCCCAAATGGCCAATACTTTCATCATCTGCCACATTATCTAAAGTTAGAGGCTCTTCAACCTTAACCGAATACGCCCTTTCCAAAGCCGGAAGCTCCACCTGTCTGCGCGGTGCCGTATGCGGAATAGGCATTATTGATTGATAAAAGCTTCTTACCGGCTGTTGAGAATGTTCTTGCAACACCGCCGTATCCGGCAACACCGTCTGCCCAAAACTCGGAATACAATCCTGCACAAAAGTCTCAACATCAAGAGTATTTGCCGCTCTTTCAGCGCCTTGACTCAACGCATTGCGAATAGAGCTCACCAACAATCCACGCACCAAAGCATTGTCATAAAAGCGTACTTCTGCCTTTGCCGGATGCACGTTTACATCTACAAAAGCCGGATCCACATCAAAAAACAACGCACACATCGGGTATCTATTTGACGCCAACACATCTTGATACGCTCCTTTTATGGCTCCAAGCAATAATTTATCCCTAACCGGACGGTCATTCACAAACAAATATTGCGATAACGAGTTAGCCTTATTCAGTGTTGGCAAAGACACAAACCCCGAAATCCGCACATTTTCCCGCTCAGCATTAATCAATAGCGAATTTTCGCCAAACTCGCGTCCCATGACTTCAGCCAAACGCGTCAATCTGGCGTCAAACAATTCCCCCTGACAAGCATTAAGTGAGATTTTTTTCTTGTTATCAGCAGTCAAATAAAAAGATATATGCGGATTAGCCATTGCAATACGGTTCAACATATCCACACATTGCGCGGTTTCTGAAGGACTAGCCTTTAAGAACTTCAACCGCGCCGGTGTTGCATAAAACAAATCCCGTACTTCGATTCTGGTCCCTTTAGGGTGCGCCGCCGGCATAACCGTTGATTTTTCGCCGCCATTAATCTCAATTTTCCACGCATTTTCAGCATCTTTGGTACGAGATACGATACTCATTCTCGCCACAGACGCTATTGAAGGCAAAGCCTCCCCGCGGAATCCCAAAAACTTAATATTAAACAAATCATCGTCGGGCAATTTTGATGTTGCATGGCGCTCAACCGCCAAAGGCAGCTCATCAGGCCCCATTCCTTTGCCGTTATCGGCCACCACAATCAGGCTTTTTCCACCATCAACCAAAGTCACCTCAATTGATGACGCTCCGGCATCAATAGCATTTTCAACCAATTCTTTGACTACTGACGACGGCCGCTCAATCACCTCACCGGCGGCAATCTGGTTTACTAAGGTTGATGGCAGAACACGAATCGGCATCTGCTTACTTTCTGAAAGCTTTAACCATCTTAATCAAGGCATTAGTAGAACTGTCATGCTTCAAATCATGCACATTATTCTGCAACTCCGGCAAAATATTCAGCGCCAGTTTTTTGCCGAGCTCAACCCCCATCTGGTCATAAGAGTCAATATTCCAAATAATGCCCTGAACAAATACCTTGTGCTCATACAAAGCCACCAACGCACCTAAGGTATAAGGGTCTACTTTTTTGAGCAACAGAGTATTAGACGGACGATTGCCGCTAAAGCTCTTAAACTTCTTCAAAAAGTCGATTTCTTCCTTAGATTTTCCGGCTGCTTTCAGCTCCTCGGCGGCTTCTTTTTGCGTTTTGCCTCGCATCAAGGCCTCACCTTGAGCCAAAACATTAGCCAACAAAATCTCATGATGGTCACCGATTTCATTATGCGATATCGCCGGAATAACAAAGTCACACGGCACCATCTCCGTCCCTTGGTGAATCAGCTGGAAAAACGAATGCTGTACATCAGTTCCGGCGCCGCCAAAGAGTACCGGACCGGTTGCATATTTAACAAACTCACCGTTTACATCAACCGACTTTCCGTTTGACTCCATATCCAACTGTTGCAAATATGCCGGCAAATACTTCAAATACTGATCATAAGGAATAACCGCATAACGATGGCAGCCCATAAAGTTATTATACCAAACCCCAATCATAGCCATAATTACCGGAATATTATGCTCCAGCGGCGTCTCGGTAAAATGCTTATCCATGGCAAAAGCACCTTCCAGCATTTTTTCAAAATTATCCATACCGACGGCAATCGCCAAAGACAACCCGATAGCCGACCACATTGAATAACGTCCGCCGACAAAATCCCAAAACTCAAACATATTATCCGGATTAATTCCAAACTTTTTAACTTCTTCGGTATTGGTTGACAGCGCTACGAAGTGCTTAGCCACTGCCGGTTCGCCCAAAGCATCAACCAGCCACTTGCGGCAAGTACGAGCATTGGTCAAGGTTTCAATAGTAGTAAATGTTTTTGAAGCCACAATAAACAATGTCTCTTCCGGATTAATTTTATCCAACACCTCAGCACAAGCTGTACCATCAATATTTGAAATAAAATAGCAATTAATCCCCTTCAGCCAATATTTTTTGAGCGCCTCAGCCGCCATAACCGGCCCCAAATCCGAGCCACCGATACCAATATTTACAATATTGACCAACTTCTTACCGGTATGCCCTTTGAACTTACCATAGCGCACATCATCTGAAAACTTGCGCATCTTAGCAAACACGGCATTAATATCCGGCATCACATCACGCCCGTTCACCATAACCGGAGTATTATCACGGTTGCGCAATGCCGTATGCAACACAGCCCTGTTCTCGGTAATATTAATTTTATCACCTCTAAACATAGACTTAATTTTGTCTTCCAAGCGACGCTCTCTTGCCAAGTTCATCAAATAAGACATTGTTTTTTCAGAAATTCTGTTTTTAGAATAATCCAAAATCAGCGTATCACCCAATTTTTCGGTAAATTTAGCCGCTCTTTCCGGATCTTTATCAAACAAATCCCGCATTTCCACTTTTCTGAATGCTTTATAATGGCTTTCCAATTTTTTCCAAGCTTTTGATTTACTTACACTTCTGTCAAACATTAGTCTTACTCCTTATTTATTATGAAACTCGCCCAGATTAACCCAAATCGGACCACCTTCAACAAAATACTTTCTTGCCGCGGCATTAACCTCGTCAATAGTTACGGCATTAACATAATCATTACGTTTCACCAAAAAGTCAGCACCCAGCTTTTCTTCCTGCATAGCCACCAAAATTGCGCTGATTGTATCCAAATCGGCAAACCTCAGATTAAACGACGCCGTCAAATAATTTTTAGCCAACTCAAGTTCTTCCTCGCTAACCCCTTCTTGGCCCATTTTTTGCCACTCCGACATCACAATTTTCTTAATTTCATCAAAGTTATCCGGAGTTGATGAAAAACCGCCTTTTAATAAAGCCGCCTTATCTTGTAACAACAAATAAGCATAAGTACCATAAGTCAGCCCTTTATCCTCACGAGCCGCCTTTGACAACCGCGAAGTCAATCCTTGCCCGGCAAAAATCTGATTAGCAATATACAGCGGATAAAAGTCCGGGCTGTTGCGTTTTACCCCTTTTGCAGTAAACAACGCTATATTCTGAGCCCCGCTCCATTTGTGGTTAACCTCTCTTGGCTGATAGTTAATCTCAGCTTCGCTGACAAAAAGCTGCCCACCCTTCTCCGGCAACTCGCCAAACACCATATCCAGCATTTTCATTGCCTCTTCACGAGAGATATCACCGGCAATTCCCACAATCAAATCTTCCCGATTCAAATGCTCTTGCACAAAGCGCTGCAAATCATCAGCCCCGATATTTTCAATATCACTCTGCCGCCCGATAGGATTTTTAGCATACGGGTGCAAACCATAAATCTCATTAGCCCAAGCCAATTCAACCACATTATCCGGATATTCCTGCTGTTGTTTCAAAGCCAACAACATCTGCTTTTTTACTTTAGTAATCTCGCTCCAGTCAAATTTCGGCTGCATCAAAGCTGCCTTCAACAATCTGTAAGCCAAGCGCTGATTGTCTTTCAGAGTTTTCAAATGCCCCGAAAAATTATCAATATCCGCACTAAACGACATCGCAATAGCATTTTCTTCCAACTTATCCTTAAATGCTCTGCTATCCCAATCACCGGCACCTTCAACCAGCAAAGCTGCCGCCATATTGGCAATACCATATTGCCCGCGCTCTTCAAAAGCTCTACCGGCATTTTTAAACATAAAGCTAATACTGATAATCGGATTGGTATGATCCTCAAAATAATAAGCCTTAATCCCCTCACGAGAAACAATTTCCTCTACATTAGCGCTAAAACCTTGATTCTGCAGCATAGAATCTTCAACTAATTTATCCGGATTAAACCCCAGACGAAAATTCATATTTGACCACAGCCACCATCCGGCCAACAACACCAAGGCAAGCATTGCCAGTTTAACAACACTTCCGAAAGAAGAACTTTTTTTATGATAAATTCTCCTAGCCATTACCGTCCCTCCTTCATTGGTGACAAAATCCCTTGAACATTAATTGACGCCAACAACACTTGAGCCGCCTGTTTAATATCTCTTAAAGACACCGCCTCAACGCTTTTATCATAATTTACAATTTCCTCAACACTTAAGCCTGAAGCCGCCAAAGCCCCGACAATATTTGCCGCATCTGAAGGATTGTCTTTCAAATACTGCAAACCGGCCAACATCTTGCGCTTAATTTTTTGCAATTCTCTCAGGTCCAAATCATCCAGCGCCTCTTTAATTGCTTCATTTATAGCTTCTTCCAGCTCAGCATTTGACACGCCCTCTTTAGGCATCACTTCCAACACAAAAGTCCCATAGCTGCGCCCCGAAAAATCATACGCGGTTGACACACTCAAAGCAATTTCATCATCTTCCACCAATTTTCGATATAACTTTGATGTCTCACCCTCGCCCAAATAAGCCGACAACACCATCATGGCAAAAGCTTGCTCTTTGTCCTCAGCATAAGGAGCCACAATAAAACTCTTCACAAAACGCTTCACATTTACCTGCGGCAACTTCATTTCCAGCTTGGTTGAAGACGTTTTATCAAGCTTTGGCCAATCCGTACGAGGTTTACTTTCAGATTGATCCGCCTCCAAATCTCCAAAATACTTTTTGGCCAGCGTCTCAGCCTGAACTGGAGTAATATCACCCGACAACACCAACACCGCATTATTCGGAGCATAATAATCCTGATAAAAATCAACCGCATCTTCAAGCTTCAGGTTCAAAATCTCGTCTGGCATACCTGTCACCGGTCTGGAGTACGGATGCTCCTGCCACAAGGTTCTGCGCATAGCTTCACCAAAATAAGCCGTTGGGTTGTTTTCTACCACTTGTTTGCGTTCTTGATACACAATATCTCGTTCTTTTTCAAATGCTTCCGGCGTTATGTTCAAGTTTTTCATTCGGTCGGCTTCCAAAAACATCACCAATTCCAAACGACTGACATCTACAAATTCATGATAGGCCGTAAAATCTTGTGATGTAAAAGCATTCATCACTCCGCCATTGTTGGTCACAATATCATTAAACTCGCTCCCCGGCACTTTTTCCGTTCCGCGAAACATCAAATGCTCCAGCAAATGAGCCAAACCGCCTTTACCCAACGGCTCATCAACGCTTCCCGCCTTATACCAAACCATCTGCTTTACAATCGGCGCTTTAGAGTTAGGAATCACAATCACCTGCATCCCGTTATCTAAGTAGAACTCCGTCACATCAAAGAGTTTAGCCTCTGCCGACCAGCATCCGGTTCCATAAGCGACAATAGCCGCCGCCAAGCATCGCCAAAAATTTTTTCTCATTTGCCTTATCCCGTTGGATTATTTTTTGCTGTTTTTATTAGCTGACAATTCCTGCAAGAATTTCCGTTCGCCTGAAGACAAGTCGTTATACTTGTTGTTGAAAGGATTTTTCACCGGATTAGCCTGCTCAATACTAGCCACCGGCCGCTCGGTATAATCAGGAGGCAACGACAACGGCGCCCTAGACATCACCATAAACTCATCCGGAGATTGCTTTGCCAACCCCATTTTATCTTTCACTCCGGCACAAGCACTCAATGCCAATACCGCCAAACCTACAAGAGCTGTTAATTTTCTCATTTTATACTCCTTACTGTTTATCAGTTTTTACTCTGACAATCAATCCATGCAACACGATAACCGCCGCCCCGATACAAATAAATGAATCTGCCACATTAAACGCGGGCCAATGATGAGCTCCGACATGCACATCCAAAAAATCAAACACCGCACCCAGGCGCACTCTGTCAATCACATTGCCTAACGCTCCGCCAATAATACAACCTAACGCCACACAAATCAACTTGTCTTTTTCATGAGCCATCCAATACAGCAAATACAATACGATAGCCACCGCCAAAAGCGACAATCCAATAATTCCCCACATACCGAAATCATCAAACATCGAAAAACTAACGCCGGTATTCCACGCCGTGATTACATTAAAATAATCATTAACCATCAAGAATCCACGGTCTCCGAGCAAATCATACCGCACCCAAAACTTTGACAACTGGTCGGCAGCCAAAACCAAACACGCCGCAATCAAACCGATAAACAAAACCCAATACTCCTCGATAATATATTTACGACGACCAAGTATACCCCTTGGCAAAAAAATATAAAGGAGTAAATTAAAACTATGCAGATATTATTTTCAGATTAAGAAAACAACAGCAACTTAGCTAACCCTAAAAAGATAAAATATCCACCGGAATCTGTCAGCGCAATCAAAAATACTCCTGATGACACCGCCGGATCAACCTTCAACCGGCTCAAAGTTAAGGGGATTAATATTCCGGCCAAACTTGCAATACACAAATTACACAACATGGCAATCGCAATTACTATGCTTATCTGATGGAAGTCCGGAAAGATTAACCATGTCAAACCGGCAATCATCGCCGCAAATAACAAACCATTCATCAACCCGACCATAAATTCTTTAAGAATCATTCGCAAAGTATTGCGTGAAGTCAACTCTTTGGTAGCCAAAGCCCTCACTACCACAGCCAAAGTCTGGTTTCCGGTAGTTCCGCCCATTGACGCCACAATCGGCATCAACACCGCCAATAACGAAATCTGCGCAATAATAGCCTCAAATTCACGCACGACCGATGACGCCAAAATCGTCGCAAACAAATTCGTAATCAACCACGGCACCCTCGACTTAAAGATACTCGGCACCGATTTATAAACATCGCCCTCTTCTGCACCGGACAAATGCATAATATCTTCAGATGCTTCCTCATGCACAATGTGTACCACATCGTCAATATTAATCACCCCGACCAAATGCCCTTTGTTATCAACGACCACCGCTGACATCCAACCATATTCACGGAACATATGCGCCACTTCTTCCTGATCGGTATAAGCATCAATCGGCACAATTTCACCATCCATGATTGCATTCAAATTATCCGAAGCCTTCGCCCGCAAGAGTTTATCCAGAGTAATTTCACCGGTTGGGCGCATTTTGTCGTCAGTCAAAAATATGGTATAGAACTCATCAGGCAAGTTTTCATCAGTCAGCAAAAACTTTTTAGCCTCTTTCACACTCCAGGAGTCCGGCATACTGACAAACTCACGCGACATAATACGCCCGGCAGAGTCCTCCGGATAATGGAGTGAGGATTTAACCTGATATTTTAATTCCGGTGTCAAACGATTGATAATGTGCTTTTGCTCATCATCATCCATATGTTCCAAGAGCTCAACCGCTTCATCAGAATCCAATTCATTAACAATATTTACAATCTGGTTTTCATCCAGAGTCTCAATAATCTGCTCTTGAACAACTTCGTTTAATTCAGGGAATACGCTCGGGTCAATATGATCACCCAAAATCTCGACTAACGAACGGCGCTCATCAACATCTAAAGCCTCAATCAAGCGCGCCAAATCATATTCATCAAGCCCTTCGACGATTTTACGCACATGAGCGCTGTCATTTTCCTGCAACCCGATTTGAATGGAATTAACAATTTTCGGTCCCAAACCCAACAACTGCTGAGCATGCTCCGCCTTCTGTTGATAGACCTTTTTGTGCTGATATTTAGATTTAGAGTTAGGCTTATGTTTTTTAATATTTTTTTTCATTATCCCTCCTCTAAACAAAGCTAGTTTTACCCAAGACACCCTTGTTTTACATTTTTTATAAAATTATCTCAAAGGCAAAAACCAACATATACACAAAAACCGCAACATCTTTATATATCCTTTTCCAAGCCAACCAGCATGCCTTATTTAATCAACCATCATCCACAAGCTGGAACAGCTTGTGCCTCCGGCTTTCGCCGGGAAGCTGTACCAGCTTCACCCCCTAACTTAGCTGTTGAGGAATAGCGACAAAGAAATCGCGCCACGATGCTCGTGGAGCCTAGGTTAGCTGTGGTTTGTTTCGTGTTTTAATTATTCGCGTTGCTTAGATAGTGCCGCTTGCCTATCATCTTGCACCGTCATCCTCGGGCTTGACCCGGGGATCCACGTTTAATAAAGTATCTATGTTTAATCTTAAACCTATACCATTACAAACAACCATCCTCCACAAGCTGCAAGCCTGTGCCTCCGGCTCCCGCCGGAGAAGCTGTGCCAGCTTCACCCCCTAACTTAGCTGTTGAGGAATAGAGACAAAGAAGTCGCGCCACGATGCTCGTGAAGGTGGGGAGCCCCCGCGGGCATTAGTTAGTTGTAGCTTGTTTCGTGTTTTAATTATTCGCGTTGCTTAGATAGTGCCGCCTGCCTATCATCTTGCACTGTCATCCTCGGGCTTGACCCAGGGATCCACATTTAATAAAGTATCTATGTTTAATCTTAAACCTATACCATTACAAACAACCATCCTCCACAAGCTGGAACAGCTTGTGCCTCCGGCTTTCGCCGGGAAGCTGTGCCAGCTTCACCCCCTAACTTAGCTGTTGAGGAATAGCGACAAAGAAATCGCGCCACGATGCTCGTGGAGCCCTAGGTTAGCTGTGGTTTGTTTCGTGTTTTAATTATTCGCGTTGCTTAGATAGTGCCGCTTGCCTATCATCTTGCACCGTCATCCTCGGGCTTGACCCGGGGATCCACGTTTAATAAAGTATCTATGTTTAATCTCAAACCTATACCTTTATAAACATCATCCACCACAGGCTGCAAGCCTGTGCCTCCGGCTCCCGCCGGAGAAGCTGTGCCAACTTCACCCACTAACTTAGCTGTTGAGGAATAGCGACAAAGAAGTCGCGTTGCTTAGATAATGCTAATTGCGTGTCAATATTTCATTATTAACCTCAAACCTATATCTTTATAAACATCATCCACCACAGGCTGCAAGCCTGTGCCTCCGGCTCCGCCGGAGCCTTTCCTCCCTTTCCACTTGCCTGCCTTTCACTTTTCTCCGCCCCTATCCCTTTCCTTTCCCGCCCCTCTTGCCTTCCCCTTCCCTCAAACTGCTAGACAAAACTAGCCAAACAACACAAAATTTCACCATTCTACCTTGAAAATCCACATTTCATCACTACATCAAAAATCGCTTGCAACCTTTGCACCAAAGTGGTATTCTTAAAATGCAGTCAGGAAATCCGGCTGTGGTGTCTAGAAAACACCTCATCATGAATATTCCACCACAGCGTGGAGTGGGTGATATAAGCCTTTGGACGAATAAGCCCGACTGTATGATGACAGTTTTCTAGCTCCGCGCACCTTATGTTTCTGACAAAGGTGCGTTGTTTTAACTATAAAAACAATGGAGCTTTTGTTATGAAAATACGCTTTTTGTTAATAGGGACAAGTCTGTCCTTAATCCCAAGTTTAACCTCTGCCCAGTGTGTCGCCACCCAAGATTGCGCCACTTTAGGCTATACCGAAACTTCTTGCTCCGGCGGCAGCGGTGTCAAATGCCCATTTGGTAATAAATGGGCGTGCTTCAAATCCGAATCGGAAATCTGTAATGACCTTGGCTTTACTCTTACCTGCACCGACACCAACCAAACCGGAGTCGGCAAAGCCTGCAATGGAAAATACTACGAATGTACCTGTGACACAGGTTATGTCTGGAACGATTCGTCTCAACAATGTGAAGATGCTACCGCGAACTGCGTCATCGGCGCGTTGTATTATGCCGATGGAACATGTTCAAATGACTATATTTCCACTAAGAAACTGCTTGGCATTGTAATCTATGAAAAATCAGCCAGCCAAAATGGTTGGGTAATGACGCATGAGCCGATAGCTACTGATCATATTTATTGGTCTACGGAATATGTAGACATTTCCGAATTACCAAACTACACATCAGAATCTAGTTTGACAGATATACAAGCCAGTTGCACTAATACGGAAAAAATCACCGCTCAAGGTAACAGCAGTAAATATCCGGCGGCATGGGCCGCTAAGAATTATAAAGAAGGAGGTAAAACATGGTGTCTACCTTCAGGCGGCTTATTAAAAAATGCCTTAGATAATTCAGCTAACTTTACTAAATTCAATAATGCAATAAAAACAATTCAAGCTTCTGCGAGTACCAGTGCAGCAACAATCCTAGGAAACGCTTACAACGGCGGTGAGAACGTTTGGTCGTCGTCTGAGTATAACGACGTCATAGTGTGGTACTTCATCGCCAAAACGAGTGGTTCGTTCAATATGGCCGACCGCGGTAAGTACGACTTCGACTACTACTCCGTTCGCCCAGTCATGGCCTTTTAGAAACCCAACAGGGGCACAACCCAAGCATCGCGACTAATTAAAACGCAGAACAAGCAACAGCTAACCTAGGGCTCCACGGGCACCGTGGTCGCGAATAATTAAAACACGGAACAATCAACAGCTAGGTTAGTGGGTGAAGCTGCACCAGCTTCCAAAAAAGCTCCCTTTACAGGGAGCTTTGAATTGGTGCGGCCAACGAATTGCTAAGTAAAATTGATACCAACGTATCAATTTTATCTGCAAAATCTCAGAAAATGTTAGTGAGCAAGGGAACAAAGTGACCACCGCGAGCTTACATTCCTGAGGAATAGTCTTCTCCGCACCAAAAAAGCTCCCATTTAGGGAGCTTTTGAATTGGTGCGGCCAAGAAGACTTGAACTTCCACGGGCTTAGCCCATAACGACCTCAACGTTACGCGTCTACCAGTTCCGCCATGGCCGCATCATTATTAAAACAATAGAGTTATTACATTACTTATAAAAATAAATCAAGAACTTTTTTTATTTTTCTTCAACAATAACCTACTGCAACCACTTTTAAATATTCATTTGGATAATTTCTTTATAAGCCTTAATCGCCGTATCACGAAAAGCCACCACTGTATCCAAGGTCTGCTCGGCATTAGATATAGCCATAACCACATCTTGCACATCAGCTTTTCCGGCGATTCCAAGCATTGATATATTTTCTGCTTTTTTCATGGTTGAGGCCGCCTCTTCCACCGTATTTTGCAACACGGCACTAAAAGAAGTATCAGCTTTAGCTTTGTCGACTTCTTTCATAGCCGGAGAGGCACCGATTCTCCCCAAGGCCTGCTGATAAGCATTTAAAGCATTAGAAACATCACTAATCATGGTTTATCCCCTTTTCAACCACTTACTTTAACACATCCAAAAGACTAGAGTTCATTTCACGTGCGGTCTGCATTACGCTGAGATTAGCCTCATAAGTCCGCTGAGCCTCTTTCATATCCATCATCTCGATCAGCGGATTAACATTAGGCATTGATACATAACCTTGAGCATCAGCCGCCGGATGATTAGGCTCATATTTTTTAATAAACTCTGAATTATCCTTAATAATTTTATCAACCTTAACCAGATTAGCACCGGTTTCGGCATCAACATATTGCTTAAAAGTCACCACCTGCCGCCGATAAGGATCTTGCCCCGGAGTCTCGGCAATAGAGTCGACATTAGCCATATTTTCAGAGATTACCTTCAAGCGCTGGGCCTGAGCTTTCATACCTGAAACAGCAATATCGGCACTAACAGACAAATCTCCGTTCATGGTTCACACTCCTTATGAATTAATCTTCGTATTAGCGGTTTTGACTAATGTCTTAAAGGAGCTATAAATCGTCAGCATCCGGTTATAATCACCTTTGGTTTTGCTGACTTCATTAAGCTGATCTTCAATAATCACCCCGTTACCGTCGATACTGAGCGGGTCGGTTACTTTAGGCGTATAGACACGATTCTCCACCGGTTCGCGCTGAGGCAAAGCTGAAAAATGCATAGGATTAGTCACCTCCAAGGCCAGAACCTTTTTCACTTCAGTCTCAAACACGGGTTTTTCTACATCTTTAGGCAAATAACCGGGGGTATTGGCATTGGCCACATTTTCAGCCAACACCTTTTGCCGAGCCGTCAAATACGAACGCTCGGTATCAATCATCTGGAACAAAGTAAGTTTATTAAGATCCATTTTCCCCGTAACCCTTGGTCAAATTCCCCAATTTAACCATATACATGCAACAACCATGCCAAAAATATAGCATTGCCAAAAGCATAAAAAAACTGTACAATAGCAATTAACAACGCCACCTTTAAGGATAGCTAACCATGTCTGATGAGGATAATAACAAAGCCAAAAATAAAAACAATAAGGAAGACGAGTTGTCCCCAGCTTATGCCGTAGCGCTTGGCTACGAGCAGCATCATGACAATGCCCCTAAAGTATTGGCTAAAGGACAAGGTCACATAGCCGAAAAAATTATAGAAATAGCCCTTGATGAAGGGATTGAAATCCACCAAGACGCTGATTTGATTGAAATTTTAAAAGCCGTAGATATTGACCAAGAGATTCCGGTTGAAGCCTTTGCGGCTGTAGCCGAGATTCTCTCTTATATATATAAGATGAACGCCGCTGCGTCTGAATCATAACAAAAAAGGCGATGCCCGCAGGCACCACCTTAAAAAAATACATTTTACTTTCCAAAGAATACACCATCATTAGGAGAAGCAATCTGCAATGGAACGTCCTCAATCAAACGATGAACCTTTCTTATTTCCTCGTTTTCCGGACTAATCAAAATGCTCCAGCATGCTGACTTATCCGAAATACCTACCAACCAATAAGGCTTGCTCTTATAATACACCGGAATCAGATGACCATAGAAAATTGCCTCCGGATATTGTCTCAACACCTCATGAAACTTCGCCCGAATTTCGTCTTTATCCAAATACTTGGACTTTCGCGCAAAGAAACCATCGCCGTTAAAGTACATATATCCATTTTCTACCGGAAAGAGCTTCGGCTCTGTTAAAAAGCGCAAACCTTTTACATCATTGACACGCTCACAAGAGCTGTTAATCAACCACGTCTGAGCTGCACCTATAGAATCCGTAAACATATAGCAGTATCCAACGGTTTTCTCCCACACATAAGGCTTGATTTCCTTTCCGAAGTCCCAAGCTTTATCGACTAGCTCCGTATCAGATGACAGCAAAAAACGTACATTCAAAAAAGCTTCAGCCTCCTGCTTTCCGGCAGGTAACATTCGATTCCACACCGGACGAATACACTGCGTGAAGACCAACTGTCCTTTTTCATCCTCCGAAATTTCTACCATCATATACGGACCGTAGAACTTTTTCTTTTTCGAATAGTTATAGCGGAACGGACGCAGCTTCTGCCATTCATTAACATCCACCACTTCCACTTCATGCATAACCGGATAATACAGAACAAATTTACAATCAGGATTTTCAGATTTTTTAACCATCTGCAAAGCAACCACCAACTGGCGCTTTTCCTCAGCCTGAATTAAATACATTCTGGCAGGATCTGCAACCTCATAACCGGCATGATATTGCTTTTCAAAAACTCGTTTTAACTTCTCAGTCAATTCCTGAAAAGATAGTTCTTTTTTTTCCATAATTACAAAAAATAATAAAATTAGACAATAATATTAACTGTAACCGACAAGCTACCACGTTGAGACAAAATGTCAAGAAAAAAGAGTCGCAACCATAGTTACGACTCTTTTTTTCAGTTATTACCAAACAAAATTCTTATTTTCCGGAGACGCCAAACCTCCCAGTTGATAAAAATAGAAGACCTCTACAGCCTCCACCTCTCCTGACACCAAATCCAATATCAAATAACAGTTTCTACAAGCCTCTAAAACCTCGCCCATAAGCCAACAGTCATTTTTATAAGTCGCCGGAATAGGCATTCCCCAAAACTTAGCATTGACATATTTTCGCAAAATCATTGGCTTAAAAGCTTTAGCCTCCTTTGCCGTAATAAATTTATTACTGCTTACTCTGAGTGTTTTTTCCGTAGCATAATAAAATTTACCATTAGGCTGGCGCACAATTTTGTACAATACGCAAGGCATCAACTCTCGCCACAAACACTTACGCCACACTTCAGGACAAGCATTACCTTCAGCATACAAAAAAACCGCTTTCCCTTCATCTAACTTCCAAGCATATCCGGCATTCCCATCATTAAAGAGTTTAGGTTCAGGCTCCACCTTTTGCAAATAAGCTCGTCTTATCAGCTCATCATCAGAGGCCAAAGCCAACGCTCCAAACATCTCCGCAATATGTGAACCATAATATCCTATTGTCTTATATAAGGAAAATTCCAATTCCAGCTTGTCTTCATCATTTTCAATCAAATCACATTGAAAGAAACGACCATTATAGCTTCCAGGTTCTGCAGGTCCGGTAACTTTTGCAAGTTCTTCACTAAACTGCACCTCCATATTTAAAGTTCCCATACATACATTATATAACGCTTTAGTATGGATATGCCGCAAATTTACAAAAATTAACAACTGCTTATAAATATGCTTCAGTTCATAGCTCCGCATAGTTTCAAGCTCAAAACCCAAGACTTCATAATTTTCAGCCTTTTCAGGACAATAGCTCAGCATAAACTTCACCAAAAAACTGTCCAAATCAGATAAAGAAAAACTACATTTCATAATACCTATAATTATATTTGTTCAACAATAATAGATTAAGATACGCGCATAATATTCGTTATCACTAAAAGTCAACCTTTTTGAAACATCACAAAATAAAAACCATCGGTACCGGTCAACAATGGCGAAAACACTGCCTCATCATCACGCTCAAACGGGCAACGTACATCTAATTTATGCGCCCATAACTGGCGCAAATCCACCCGTTTCACATCCGGATATTTTGCCTCAAACCACTTAGCGTTCCTTTGGTTTTCATCTTCCAAAATTGAGCAAGTCATATAAACAATACGCCCTCCTCGCTTGGTATGTTCATATGCTTTATCAAGCACTTGGCGTTGAATATTTACAATTTCATTTAGCTTTTCCGGAACAAGCCTAAATTTTGCATCCGGACTGCGCCGCCACGTTCCGCTCCCAGAACATGGCGCATCCAAAATAAACAAATCATACTTTTTGTCACCCAAATCTTTTACAATCTCAAACTCTTTTGCCCCCAAACGCACAGCTCGGTCTTTAATCGCCTCCAAACGCCCCCAATTGATGTCATGCACCGCTATTTTGCCTTGGTTATGCATTAAATATAACATTGTCAAGGTTTTGCCCCCTGCTCCGGCACAATAATCCATAATTTCCAAATCTGGACGCGCATCACACAAAATTGACGCCAACTGCGAAGCCTCATCCTGCACATCAATCTCACCATTCTGATAAGCCATACAGTTATTCAGGTTCACCCTTTCTTCTGAGCGAATACCAATCGGAGAATAAGGAGCTTTGGCAAAAAACAACCCCTCACCTCGCAGCTTAGCCAATACCTCATCTCTCCCACAAGCCGTATTAATTCGCAAATCAGCCGGAGCTGTTGTATTCATCGCCCGTAACAACGCCTCATTGCCAATTTTATCAAACAGCCATTTAGGCGTCTCCAGTTCTACATCTATCGGATAAAGTTCTGTTTCCAAAGATTTAAGCCAAATTTTCTCCTCTTTTGAAAGCGCCGGCAAAGCATACTCATCTGCCCCAAATATCAAATCCAAATCTTCATCTTTCAAATACACCAGCAACATCTTGCGAACATCTTCACCACCGGCTTCAAAACACAACCTCCGCCTATGCCTTATAATATCCCACGCTTTTCCTACAATAAAGCGCCGGTCTTTTGAGCCGATGTATTTTCTCTCTCGCAAATAAGTATTTATAATATTATCTGCCGGCTGTTTATCCTCAAATACAGCTTCTAAAATTTCTGCAACTGCTCTATATCTTGCACCGTTTTTCATCATTTTCTCCTAATCATTTGCCTTTATGATAAAACAAAATGGTTTGAAAGCAACAACTTTCAAACCATTTTTTTCAATAGGTCAAAACTTCAACCTTTTCACCAAATCAGCCACATTTTCCGCCCCAAAGTTATATTCAACCTTGCTGGAAACAGACCCTCTGGTCAAAGAGGCAAATACCTTGCTCAAAGGCTCACCGCTATAAGCACTAGGCTTCGGCAAATGTATGCTTTCTTCAATCACAGCTGTCGGGAACAAATTAACACCGCCCCACAGCAATCCAAGCCTAATCCAACACCTCAATTTGTAGCATTTCAGATAATGTGCAGTCTGCAAAGCACCTCCTCCGGCGCTATATCCCAAGAGAAAATCAAACTTTGCATAAGAAAACTCCTCCGCAAAGAACACATCTGATTTTTCCGTAATATAAATAAAAGGCACAAACGGCTTAAACAATGCTACAAACTCATACCCGTCTTTTTTAATATCCAACCAGTAAAACAAATTGGTCTTTTCATTATCACCAGATGAACATTTATCAAACGTCAACACCGAAATCACATTTCCGAAACTAATTTGCTTTGCCACACTATACCCTGCATTTTCAAGCACTTGTGTCAAAGCTTTCCGCACTGATTTCTCCGTAATTTTCCTACGCAATAAAGATGCTACATCGACTTGAAGTCTTGCCACAAACTGTCTCATAATTATACTAATTTAAATTAAACAAAATAATCACTTTATAACGCAAACATTATTCCATTATAGACAAAATGTCAAATAAAATTTTACTCCTTATTTTGTTTATGAAATCCCATCGCCACCAAATACTCCTCCGGAGACCCTTCACGACTGGCATCAGGCTTGGCATGAGCCACTTTTTTGAAGTTTTTCTTCACATCAGCAAGCAAAGTATTTTCCATTCCGCCTTTGAAGACTTTGGTAATAAATATCCCACCTTCGGCCAAAACTTCCTTAGCAAACTCATAAGCAATCTCCACCAAAGCAATGGTTCGCAAATGGTCTGTCTGCTGGTGTCCGGTAGTATTCGCCGCCATATCACTCATCACAATATCCGCCTCACCGTTCAGCAACTCTTTGAGTCTGTCAGCCGCTTCCGGTTCGGTAAAGTCCTGTTGAATCAGAGTTGCACCTTCCACTGGCTGTGTCTCCAAAATATCAATTCCAACCACTTTTCCGGCACCTTTATTGCGCATCACCGCAACCTGTGTCCAGCCCCCAGGAGCACATCCCAAATCAACGATTCGCTTTCCTTTACCAAGAAAGTGAAATTTTTCATCAAGCTGAATCAACTTAAAAGCCGCACGAGAACGATACCCTCTGCGCTGAGCTTCCGCCACATAAGGGTCATTAAGTTGCCGATTCAACCACTTAGTAGAAGACTTACTTCTTGACTTTGCTGTTTTTACTCGAACTGCCAAGATTTTGCGACCGCGCACTTCCTTGGCTGATTTGGTTAACTTTGTCATTTTTAATCAACTCTTCCACAATACCGTCCTTAGCACTACGCAAAGACGCAATAATTGAATCAATCCCTAAACCACTGCAAATATCATTAAACATATATACAGCTGCAAAAAAGATATTAGAACGACGCTCACCGATACAAGGGTTCTGCGCCATATCCTCCACAGTCATAGACTTCAGAGCCTCAAGCGTTTTCTCAACATCTTTAGCATTAAATTTAAGACCGTCACACTTATCTCGATCATAAGTCGAATGTTTTTTTATCAAAGCAGCCAATCGCAACGGCGTACTCGATGTAGCCACACAACAACAATCCTGTACCACACCATTAAAATTACTGCTTTTCTTAAAACCTTCTACCCAGCGATTAATCTCAACCGACAACCGTTTGGCACCTTCTGGATTATATGTAGCCAAGCCAAAAGCATCTGATGCCGTAATTGCCCCCCAAGGTATTGATACCGTAGTTAAGATTTCAGGATTTGCATTATTAGTAGCCAAACATATTTCAGTAGAACCTCCCCCTAAATCGATTACTACCACATAAGGTGTTTTTTCACGCACATGGGATATCGCACCACACAAATTAAGGCGAGCCTCTTCATAAGGGGAGACAATCTCAATTGATATTCCGGTTTTTTCATACACTTTGCGAATAAAGTCCCCCGCATTTTTAGCCAAACGGCAAGCCTCCGTAGCAATAGCTCGTATTTTTACAACATTATACTTGGATAATATTTGCGCATATTGGCAAAAGCACTCCATTCCTCGATCTAGCGCCTCTGGCGTCAACATCATCTGAGCCTGCAAACCTTCGCCCAATTTAGTCGGAACTGAATCTTGATAAACTTTCCGTCCTTTGGCGTCTACTATCTTTAAGCGGCAAGAATTTGTACCTAAATCAATAGCGGCAAAACATCTTTCTTCCATATCAAACATCCTTGTTTTTATTGACAACATTTCTTTTAGCAGTTTCAGTCCTGCGAGTATTTTTCCACGAGCGGCCATAAGGTCCCCTTCTCCCGTGTTTTTTCTGAACTTTATTGGGATATTTCTGATTTTGATGCATCAAATCAAGCAAAATACCTTCCCTAATACCTCTATCGGCCACCGTAATTTCAGCAATTGGCCAAAAAGAACATAAAGCCTCAATTATAGCGCACCCAGCCATCGTCAAATCAGCTTTTTGAGCTCCGATACATGGGTGTTTTTTGCGGCCATCATCACCCAACATCTTAATTTTATTAATAGCGCGATATATATCGCGTTTTGAAATAGATATCCCATCGACAGCCGAACGATTATAACGATTAAGGTTAAGATGCACCGCTCCCAAAACCGTCACCGTCCCCGAAGTACCTATAATCTGAATTTCTTGATTTTGAATAGCCTGAAAAATCTTATACTTGTCATCAAACTCTTTTAATATCTTATGCGTCCGCTCAATAATTGTATTATAAGCCAAATCAGTCAAATCTTTGGATGGAAACGCCTCTGAAATAGTCACCACACCATAAGGCAAAGACACAAAACCCTCAATAAAAGTCTTACCCGTATTAGTAATTCTGGCCAAAGAAATCTCAGTAGAACCGCCGCCAATATCAAACACCAATGTCCGTTTTATACAACGATTCAACAGCGGGATACACCCCACAACTGCTAATCTTGCTTCTTCTTTAGAAGAGATTGTCTCAATAACAAGCCCGGTCTCACGCTTAACCAAGCTCAAAAACTCCTGACAATTTTTCGCTCTGCGGCAAGCTGCCGTAGCCACATAACGAGCTTTGCAAATCGGAGCATATTCATTAATCACGCCGGCACAAACCTTAAGCGCCGCCACCGTCCGGCGAATGGCATGTTTTGAAAGCTCATTATCCTGAATAATCCCCTCGCCCAAACGTGTAACCTTAGAAAAGGTTTCAATCACCTGAAAAGACGTAGGCGTTGGCGAGGCTATTACCAACCTGCAAGAAGTTGTACCCAAATCAATAGCAGCATAAACAGGACGAGCTTGCTCATCCAAACCACAACGAGCAAGCCCCTTGTTTTCGCCTTCTGCAGGTATATGCCACTTATTAATATTCATTATCTTTGCAAGTCAAACTCCACATTAGTTTTCCGGATAAAGCTCCGCACGTACCTGCTGGCGCAGCTCGTCAATACAAACCAAACCGCGCTCTTTATCCTCAAAGTGCCAATATACCCAACCATTGCAAGCCGGAGCATTTTGCGCAGCAGCCCCCACTTGGTGGATAGAACCTTCCATTTTTTCGCTTTTAATAGTCCCATCAGAACGAACCGCAGCACAATGCTTTTTCGAAGCATCATAAAGAATATCCCCTGGGTTCAGCAGACCTCTTTCAACCACGGCACCGAATGGAATACGCGGCTGGCGTTTTTTCTCACTAAACTCAAGACAAATCTCGTTATCAGAAACTTTAACCGCATCAATACGCTCTTGCGCACCTTTAACATAATCAGCATTTTTTTCAATACCGATAAAATTACGGCCGATTTTTTTAGCTACCGCACCGGTAGTACCAGTTCCAAAGAACGGATCCAGCACAACATCTCCAACCTTAGAAGAAGACAATATCACACGATACAACAAAGCCTCAGGCTTTTGCGTTGGGTGCAGCTTGTTACCATCAGCCCCCTTTAGGCGCTCTTTACCGGTACACAGTGAAATCTGCCAATCACTGCGCATTTGCATATCTTCATTAAGAGCCTTCATGGCTTCATAGTTAAAAGTATATTTTGACTTTGGATTTTTAGCAGCCCAAATTAAAGTCTCATGAGCATTAGTAAAACGCGTTCCCTTAAAATTAGGCATAGGATTAGTTTTGTTCCAAATAATATCATTAAGGATCCAAAAGCCCAAATCCTGCAAAATATATCCGACACGGAAAATATTATGATATGAACCAATAACCCAAATAGCCCCGTCTTCTTTCAGCACCCGACGTGCCGCCTTCATCCATTTGCGAGTATAGAGATCATAATCGGCAATACTGTCGAAACTATCCCACTCCTCATATACCCCGTTTACATGAGTATTATCAGGACGAGTCAAAGCTTCACCAAGTTGAAGATTATACGGAGGATCGGCAAAAATCAAATCCACCGAATTATCTTCCATCTTATTCATAACGCTGATACAATCATCATTAATAATTGTGTTCAAGATTTTCTTGGTTTGGATACTGCTCATAATCAACCGCTTTCTAAGGTTATTTTTTCACACTGTTCACATTATGAGAGAATAAGGTTATAATTTTATTAACGCAACAAAAAAAACTGCGGTTCTCACACAAACCGCAGTTTTTTATTAAATAATATAGACTTAGTTGCAATCTGGCTTTTGCGACTGCACGAACTCGGTCAACAAATCAGAGAGTTCAACGCGACCACCACTACTGTTGGTTACCTTTCGCAGAGTCGCCAAGAACAAATATTCTTTATCGCTCGGAACATTATTGCAAATCTCCCTGACAAAATCAGCATCAATGCAATTACACCACGAACTCAACAACTTAGCCATCCGTCCGTAGACATCAAACTTCTGCAAATGCAAGTCATACACCATATCGGCAAACACATCGGCAACAATTCTTTGCAAATCCACAAGATCCGCTTCACCTAATGTTTCCAGCCTCTTCGTATTGCTTTCACATTTATTGAAAAAGACATTAGCCGTCTCTATCGCCATAGAGCTAAACAAATTGGTCAATTCTTCGGTATATTTGAATTCATCGTTATCTTCATCCAACGAAGAATTATCAAACAAATCCTTCAGAGCGTCGACCAATTCATCATGATGATAAAACACCCGCAGCTGAGCGTTCCAAGCCTCAAATTGAGCTTCTGACCCCTCATAGAAAGCGTGCTCCAGCATACTCAAGCTAACCAAAATATACTTGCAGCTCACCAGAGTCTTGTACAGTTCCACAAACCAATCGCCTTGCTGCATATTATTTTGGGATATCAAATTGATTTCGACCCCCAGTCTTGCTGATACCTGCTGAGAAAACTCATCCAAGAATTCATAATTCTCATAGATTCGTAATTTAGAAACCACATCAATCAAATTCCCAAAAAACTCTTCTTTATTAAGCTCATTGACATAAATCGCGGCCAATGCGCCCATATAAGCATTACGAATTTTAGGATACACCTCGGCAAAATTCTCAATTCCTGCCATCAGCGTCCAAAACGTTTTGGCATTTTTTTGGTTTTCAGCCAACAACAAATATCCCAGCCCTTCGCCATCTTGGTTTTCATATACATCTTCCAGCTGCCGCAAAAACTCTTTATCAGAGTTTTCCAGCTCAATATGCTTCAACACCTTTGCAAATTGCTTATTATCGCCGGAAAAAAACACATCATTCATCATTGCCAAAGTCACACTATAGTTTTTAATGGCAAAAAAATGACTTCTGAGTTGAAAAGCATTCATAACTTATTGATTTTTATTTGTTAAACTATCAAACATTTCAGTAATAACCGTCAATAAATATTGAAGCCTCATAAACTTAGCCCTCTCCTTTACCGACAATGTATTATTACAATACTCATCCAGAGCTGCGCTCCACTTATCAAGCATTTCACGGAAAGTTTGATAATCAAACGCGGCCAAAACTTTAACCAGCATTTTATAATCATACATTTCCGCCCACAAACAAAAATGACGTGCAATTTTGGTAATAAAAGCATCATAATCTTTGCTTATGACATACATTGAAGCCAACACCGTTGCAAAGGCATCACTACACTCCTGCAAGGGAGAACTGTCTTTGTCAAAGTCATTGCAAATCTGCCAAAACTCTTGAAAGTACCTGTCAAGTTCCGCTTCAACAAATCCATTGAAGGATTCATCTTCAGGCGTCTCCCGAAAATACTCAAACCCGCGCCGTAGCTCAATTCGTCCATCAAGTTTACTCAAGGTATCCAATAATAAATAGAACACTTTGTCATTGGCAATCAGCGTTGCTTCTTTGACCTCAGCCAACATCGAAACCTGAAACCTAATCAGCGCCAAGCGCTCGTTATAAGACAACTTTTCCATAATATAAAGAATTATAAATTAGACATAATAAATTATTTCGCCCTCATTTTAGACACAAAAACAAAATTTGGCAAGTTTTATTTTACTTGCCAAACTAAAAAAAATTATATTTAGAGCTATTTTTGCAAAAACTCTTGTATCGGTTTATAAGACTTGCGATGCACACCCTCAATAATTCCATATTCTTTCAAGCCGTTGATATGTGCTTTGGTGCCATATCCGGCATTTTTTTCAAAACCGTAATAAGGGTATTTTTCAGCCAGTTTAGCCATATAATGGTCACGATAAACTTTTGCCATAATTGAGGCCGCCGCGATTGAATACGACTTGGCGTCGCCCTTAATCACAGTTTTAGCTTTTACGGGAAACTCGTGCGGCAGTTGATTGCCGTCAATTAAGGCCGCCACCGGACAAAGTTTAAGCTTTTGCTCGGCACGTTTCATCGCCAAAAAAGTTGCTTGCAAAATATTTAAGCTGTCAATTTCTTCACAAGATGCCTCACCGATGCCGATACTGACTTTACCGAGCTTTTCTTGTTCTAACAAAGCGTTATAAAGTTTTTCTCGTTTAGAAGGTGAAAGTTTTTTAGAATCATCCAATCCATTTAAAAGAATATCGGGCAAATTGCGATCTAAGATGACAACCGCACCGGCCACCACGGGGCCGGCCCATGGCCCTCTTCCTGCTTCATCAATACCGGCGACATAACCATCAAATTTGTCTTCAATCTCAAAATCTGGCATAACTTCTCCCCTTTTAAATTAACATTTCATACCGATAACACCCAAATCGACCATACACGACCAGCCCGCGGTCGGAGAATGAGTCGAGTTGTAGGCATCAAGGGTGAGAAAAATTTTAGCCTACATAGAGGTAGGTGAATTTTTC
>CALXRR010000009.1 GCA_944390905.1 uncultured Alphaproteobacteria bacterium | reverse complement strand
AAAGCGTATTTTCATAACAAAAGCTCCATTGTTTTTATAGTTAAAACAACGCACCTTTGTCAGAAACAAAAGGTGCGAGGAGCTGAAAACTGTCAATACACAGTCGGGCTTATTCGACCAGAGGCTTATGTCACCCACTCCACGCCGTGGTGGATATTTTGTATTGAGGTGTTTTCAGACACCACAGCCGGATTTCCTGACTGCACTTTAAGGATACCACTTTGGCGCCAAGGTTGCAAGCGGTTTTTGATGTAATGGTGAAATATCGATTTTCAAGTGAGAATGGTGGTATTTGGCGCTATTCGACTAATTTTGTCTATACGATTGAGGGAGGGGATTGAAGTGAGGAAAGGGAAGTGTTAGAAAGGGGAAAGAACGAAGCAGTGTGCGAGGGTTTGTAGAGTTAAGGCTCCGGCAGAGCCGGAGGCACAGGCGTCCCGCCTGTGGTGGATGGTTTCCTAATGGTACAGGTTTGAAGTTAATAAGGAGATATTGACACGCAATGAGCACTATCTAAGCAACGCGATTTTCTCTGGACACAAAACAAACCACAGCTAACATAGGGCTCCACGAGCATCGTGGCGCGCTTTCTTTGTCGCTATCTCTCAACAGCTAAGTTAGGGGGTGAAGCTGCCACAGCTTCCGTCGACCTCTCCCTGCACGGGAGAGGAATGTTCCGCAATAAAAAAAAGGTCGGCTTACGAGTATTAGGGGAAAAATAAGCCGACCCTTTGCTTTAATATAAGAAAAAAAATGGGGAGATTTTTTTTCTTGTAAATGACATAATAATAAGGGGAAACTTTTTAACCTAGAACGGTGACAGTATATCGATAAGCTGGCGGCCGTATCTGGGCTCTTGGACATCAGAGATTACACCCTTGCCACCGTAAGACACTCTCAACTCGGCTATCTTGCTCGAATCTATGGTGTTGTCCGAGGTGATGTCGGCGCGGCGGATAATGCCTCTGACCGTTAACTGGCGGAGCTCATAATTGACCCTTATCTCCTGCGAGCCTTCGATAACCAGATTGCCGTTCGGCAAAACTTGAGTGACTACTCCAGCCATGGTCATATTAATCGTTTCGGAACGGTCTATCTTGCCCTCGCCGCTTACATCGTGGTCGGAGGTGACGTTGACCAAATTCTCATGGTCGGCTCCGTCAGGCAAATAGTCTTTGGTATAGGTTTCATAACCAAAAAGACTGCCGACGTTGACCGTATCGCTGTTGGTGTCGCGGAGCTGTTCGGTCTTGTTCTTCATTGTGGCTCCGTCTTTGGCGGATATATTAACCGTGATAATGTCGCCGACTTTTGAGGCACGCTGATCCTTAAAAAAGCCGGATGAGCCTTTCTTCCACAACGAATTGGGACCCGAGGTTTGCACTACTTGTTGCGGCATTGGCATTGACACCGGTTGATAGCCAGGTTGTGTTACCGGATTTTCTATCGGAGCTAAATCCGGCTCCTTACCGATGGTGCTTAATCTTGACCAGGTGTTGCAGCCACTCAAAAACGTGCTGACCAATACCCCCGTCAATATGTTTCTATAAATCTTTTCCATGACAATAGTCCCCTTCTATTGAATCTCTACCTGTACGGTATCTTTATCCTGCACCACTCCGTAAATACTTTTTTTGCTCTTGGGATTTTGGAGCTCTATTCTTTCCCCTTTGCTCCCGTCTTCAAGCGCTTCGGCTCGAGTGGTGATTTGCATTTGTTTGGTTTGGTAGACGGCGGACACTACATCTCCTTTATGTATCAATACTTTGTCCCCTATCTCACTATTCATAATAAGTTTGCCGGTCTTCAAAATCCTTTTGGCTTCTTTGCCGATTATCTTGTCTTTATCAGTTATATTGACTGATTTTATTCGGCTGCGTCTGAACATAATCGGTTTTATATCTTCTGCGCTAATAATCTCACCTTTATTTATGGTGCGCGTAGGCACATAGACTCTGTCCAGTAGGTAATATTTGCCGATTAAGTCTGAACTGCCTACCAACTGCCCTTCGGCAAAAACATCTATATGGCAGCTAAATTTGTCTCCTCCTTCGCTATAATCCAAGTCTGAAACCATTATCTTAAAGCTGCTCTCGCGCGGAAGAACAAAGCTGGTCGTTCCGCCGAAAAACTCAATATCCATAGCATCTTCAACACCTGAGTTCAAAAATGCATCTCTTAGGGCGGCCGTAACATCATCTCCGGTAACGTTCAATGCTCCATAGGCATTAACGTGTACGAATAGTGACAGCACCAAGACGCTAAATATGTTAAGCAGCTTTAATCTCTTCATCTTATTACTTCATCTGATTAACGGTTGAAAGCATTTGATCTGAGGTAGTAATAATCTTGGAGTTCATCTCATAAGCTCTTTGGGCGGAAACCAATTCCGTAATTTCGGTAACAGGGTTGACATTTGAAGTTTCCAAATATCCGGCCTGAATTGAACCAAAACCTTCAGTATCGGGGTTGTCAACAACCGGAGCGCCGGATGCGGCGGTCTCTAAAAACAGGTTTTGCCCCATGGCCTCAAGTCCGGCTTCATTCACAAAAGTTGCGATTTCAAGCTGGCCGATGTTGGTTTCATCGACTTGGCCGTCTTGCTTGACCCAGACCTCACCGGCAGCATTAACATAAATCTCGGTTGCATCTTCCGGAACGGTGATTTCAGGTTGGACAACATAACCATCATGAGTAACGATAACGCCATCGCCGTTGCGCTGGAATGCTCCGTCGCGGGTATAAGCTGTACCCTTGCCTTCCGGAAGCTCTATTTGGAAATAGCCGCGCCCCTTAATCGCCAAATCCAACGGATTGCCGGTGTTGGTCAAGGCATTACCATCAGTGATACGATAAATGGCGGCGGTTCTAACACCGGTACCAAGCTGGATGCCGGCCGGAACTATGGTCTCACCAGCGGTGGATGATGATCCGGGACGGACGATGTTTTGGTACAGCAAATCGTTAAACTCAGCTCTGCGTTTGGTATAGGCCGTAGTATTCATATTAGCGATGTTGTTGGAAATGACATCAACATTGGTTTGTTGTGCCAACATTCCGGTTGCTCCGATGCTTAATGATCTCATGTGGGTTCCCCTTCTCTTTTATAATCTGTTATGCAAGCTGTGCATAGGCTTGAATGGTGTTGGACAAGCGTTCATGTTCTTCATCTATCATTTGTTGGACATATTCGTATGAACGCTGAATTTTTATCATTTTAGTCATTTCCGTTATTGGATCGACATTGGATTTTTCAATAGCTTTATGGATAACTCGGTAATCACCGTTATTGAGTTCCATCTTATTACCTTCGGTATTGGCAAACAACGTATCGGCCACGCGGGTAAGCTTTTGATTGTCTTCAAAGCTGGCCAACTTAATCCGCCCGAGGCTGCCGTTTTCGGTCAAGACCTCGCCACTATCGGTAATGGTGATTTCGCTTTCTCCGGGGGCGATGAAAAACGGAGTGCCGTTTTCTGACAAAAGGTAGTTGCCTTCGTTGGTGGTAATAGCACCGTCTTTATCCAGCGTAAACTGACCTTTTTTGGTATACATTTCTCCGTCGGGTGTTTCTACGGCAAAAAAGGCATCGCCTTTGATGGCGGCGTCTAGTTGATTGCCGGTGGTGCTTATCATGCCTTCTACAAAATTTTTATAAATACCGAAGTCTTGTGTAAATGACAACGGGTTGCCTATCATATCAGCCGCGCCATTTTGGGTCTCTGCGAGATAGGTCGTGAAAATGGCTTCCCCTTCTTTATAGCCGGCGGTGTTCATATTGGCCATATTGATAGAAACGGTGTCAAGCTGTTTCCACAATGCCATTTGGCGTGATAAAGCTATGTAATTTGTATTATCCATATTTATTTTCCCCAATCTAAAAAGGATAATTTTTCTTTGTGACTTATGTAATGCAAAAAGCGTGCCAAAAAATTTTAACCACAAAAAAAACCCCGCAGCAAAAGCCGCGGGGCGGGTTAGTGTAAAGCAACATCAAAGAGCACAAAAACGATTGTAGGTTAACAAAATTGATTAGGGGTGCATTATCACCGCATCAAACAGGCAGTGATTGAGCGCATCGGTCTTGCTTAGTTTGCGGTAGGCTTCGGCATTAAACTTAGCACCTCGCCAAACCGGAATACCGGAAATCCAAATAACCAAAGGTTCACTGCCTTCTTGTTTGGTGACTATATCTTCTTCAAACAACAGATTGAGCTGTTGCGGCGTGAAGGAAGATATTTCCTCTTTGCAGAAGCCGAATTTGATACAGTCGGCCATAATATCAATCATAGCCTCGCGCTTGAACGGGCTGTCCTCGCTGGTCATCAAACGCATGAAGTTTAACACATCAATTACCGTGCTCCAACTGTACATTTGCGCCTGCTTGACAAGCAACAAATAATGACGCCAATCCGTGGCCACATTGTTGCTCAGCTCTGGATATTTCAAAGCATTTAAAATACCGCCGATATTGGCCTTCATACTGGCGCTGGTGGCGGGATTAAAAACCTTAAAAATTTTGGGTTGCTTACTCATGATATTGCCGGTTTCGACAATCCTCATGAAATTATCATCTGAAATATACATAATAAATAAATTAAAGTAATAAAAAATAACGCTGTGAAGTTACAACATTTCACAGCGTTTGTCAATAGACAAAATGAACAAATTAGTCACAATTTTTGACTTTTTTCAAAACATAGTGCTCCGATAACTCGCCTATAACCGGCTGGCGGCGCGTGTCTAGACGACGTACCTGACCTTCTTCCATTTGGAAGTAAACGGCTTCCATTTCCTCTGAATTGAGCGTGATAACTCCGTCGTCAACACTGTAAGTACCTTCGTCCTCAAAAACTCCGGCAACTTTATCCATATAGATGCTCTCCATGTTATAGGTGCCGTTATTATTCAACGTAAGAGTGGTCTCAATGCCGGGGCCGCTCGCTGCCGGCAAAACACCTTGATAAGTCCCGCAATAAGTATGACTGCATGCCCCTAAGGCTAAAATTGCCGCAGCTGTGAAAAATTGTTTTATCATTGCTCCTCCTTTTATAATACAAAATCTAAGCGTTAAAGTTTAGTCCCCAGTCTGCATAGCGTGCGGGATCATCTATCCAATTTTCTCGCACTTTTACAAACAAAAACAGGTGTACTCGGTCTTCAAGCAGATCTTCTATCTCGCGGCGGGCGGCTTGCCCGATTTTCTTTATCATTGAGCCGTTCTTGCCCAAGACGATTATCTTTTGGCTGTCACGCTGGACATAAATCGTCATCTCGGCGCGGACGGAATTGTCTTCTCGGCGCTGCCAGAGTTCCGGCTCAACAGTGAGCGCATAGGGTAGCTCGTGCTGCAAATACAAAAACAATTTTTCGCGCACGATTTCTGCCGCCAAAAGCTTGAGCGGCATATCGGACATTTGCTCCTCAGGATAATACCACGGGCTCTCAGGTAAATTGTCGGCCAGATAGCGGTAGAAGTCGTCAATATGTTCTCCGGTAGCGGCAGATATCATAAAAGTTTCAGTAAAAGGATGCATGCCATTGAGCATGGCACTGAGTTCCAACAATTTTTCTTTTTTGACCAAATCAACTTTATTCAGCACCAAAACCGCAGGTATCTGATTTTGCTGCAGGTTGGATACGATGGCGCGGACTTCATCGTCTACGCCTTTATGCGCGTCAACCACCAGGACCGTAATATCGGCATCACCGACACCACTCCACGCAGAAGCTACCATTGCTCTGTCCAGACGGCGTTTGGGCTTGAAAATCCCAGGAGTATCAAGAAAAATTATTTGGGTATTGCCGCATATGCCTATCCCCTTGACTAAAGTACGCGTGGTTTGCACCTTAGGTGATACAATGGATACTTTAGAGCCGACAAAGTTGTTGGTAATCGTGGATTTGCCGGCATTGGGCGCGCCGATTAAAGCTACAAAGCCACAGCGTGAAACATCTGCCTCAGGATTATTCTTCATGTTTGATTCCTAACTGCCGAAGCATTTGAGACGCGGCGTCTTGCTCGGCAAGCTTCTTATTACGACCACAGCCGGATACGCTGGGTTGACCGGCAAAATTTACCTTAACATGGAAGACCGGCTCATGCTCTGATCCTTCTCGGCTAACTACCTCGTAGCTTGGAGTTTCAATACCGCGGCTATGTGCCACCTCTTGCAACAAGGTTTTGCTGTCTTTGGGAGGAGTGATGTTTTTGTGAATCAACTCATGCCAAAAACGGCGGACATAATCTATAGCTGCCTGAGCTCCTCCATCTATATATACGGCTCCGATAATCGCCTCGCCTACATCACACAAAACATTGTCATTTTCGCGGATATCTTCGCTGGCGACCAAGACGTATTTATCTATTCCGTGGCGACGGACAACCTCTGACACCATTTCTTTGCAGACAAGTGATGTGTGCCTTTGCGACAAACCTCCTTCCGGCTCATTGGGAAAGGCTTTATACAGCATTTCAGCAACGGCCACGCCTAATACTCTATCACCCAAAAACTCCAGACGTTCATAATTTTCGCTGACTTTACCTGAACAGCTGCTATGAGTTAAAGCCTGATGCAACAAGCTTATATTTTTAAACTTATATCCGATAATATTTTCTAATTTTTCAAGATTTGACATGGTTACACCTTAATTGATGCTGTTAAACAAACGGCTCCAACGAATCTTGCGAGGAAGATTCCACAGCTCATACCATTCGCCATCAGTACTATCATAGGAGAAAAACAGAACTCTGGCTTTGCCTACCAAATTGTCAAACGGAACGAAGCCGACATTAACGCGGCTGTCATCAGAGCGGTCACGGTTGTCACCCATCATAAAATAATTATTATCAGGGACAACAAACTCCGCGACATTGTCGTATTCTTCATTATCGGAAATTTCAAGTATCTTATGTTTTTTACCTTCGGGCAAAATTTCTTCATACTGGCGGTAGCGCTCGACATTGCCATATTCATCACGAAGGACAAAATCTTCTATTTGTTCTCTCTCAACAAGCTTATCGTTGATATAAAGGCGGCCGTTTTCAAGTTTGATTTTATCTCCGGGGAGGCCTATAACTCTTTTAATAAAATCGGTTTTGTTATCTTGTGGATTGCGAAAAACCACTACATCTCCACGAGCCGGCGCATCAGCCCAAATACGGCCGTCAAAAAGGGGCAAGCTAAACGGCAGAGAATATTTGGAATAGCCGTAAGTATATTTGGAAACAAATAAAAAATCACCGACATGAAGCGTTGAATACATTGAACCTGAGGGTATTTTAAACGGCTCGAACATAAAGGTTCGGATGACCATGGCTATCAGCACGGCATAGATTATGGTTTTGATTGTATCAACAAGACTTTCTTCTTTTTCCATCTTTGTATTCCTAAAGATTTGCGGTTGGGGCAGTCATTGTTTTAGATAAACGCATTGCATGATACCATTATCTAAAACAATGTGCTTTATACTCTAATCTGATATTTAGATTTTGACAAGTATAATCTTCAAATAATTTCTATAATTACAACGGCTTGCGCAAAGGGATAATCATCACTAACGCTTAGATGCAGTGTTGGCTCAGAGCCATTGCCGATAGCCTGCAAACGGCGTAGAGCTCCACCGCTGAGCATAAGCTCAGGCTTGCCTGCCGAATTGTGCTTGGTTTGGATATCCTTGAGGTATATACCATTGCGAAAACCTGTCCCCAAAGCTTTGGCACAGGCCTCTTTGGCGGCAAAGCGCTTGGCTACAAACGCAGCGCATTCTTTAGTACCGATTTTATATTTGTCGCTGAGCTCTTGGCGCTCATAATCACCTAATATACGGTTCAAAAGATTTTCTCCATAGGCTTGTATCGCTCTTTCAAAACGCGATATTTGGCTAATGTCAGAACCTAATCCCATTATCATGATATGTTTTCCTTTATCAGGTTAGCTTTATTGCGCGGCGCGGGCTACATAGCTGACGACCTTACTTGCCTTCAATGCTGCTATGATGTCGTTAAGATGGCCAACATCTTTAACCTCAACATCGACCAAAATCTCAAAGTAACTTACGGTACGATAAGTAATATTTAAATTGGCTATATTACCGTTGTTGCGAGCGATGAGGTTGGATAAATCAGCCAGAGCTCCGGGCTCATTGGCAAGCATGATTTTTAAGCGACCGACGTGGACTTCATTAAAGGCATCATCGCCCCAAGCAATGTCTAGCCAACGCTCCGGCTCTCCGGAATATTTTTCCAGCATTTTGCAGTCTATGGTATGGACGGCAACGCCTTTGCCGGTTGTAACTATACCAACAATACGGTCGCCGGGCAACGGATGACAGCAGCCGGCAAAATGGACTGCCATTCCGGGGATGAGCCCCTTAATCTTTAACGGCTCCCCTTTGCTCTTGTTCTTTTTCAAGACGCTCTTGAATCCGGGGACTTTAATCGCATTGACGACCTTACTCAAGCGAGACTGCTTATAGGCCGGATAAACCGCTTTAAGGACATCCCAGCCGGTAACCAAGCCTTCTCCGACTTTGGCGTATATATCATCTATCGATTCAGCCTCAAAATTGGGCAAGATATTAACCAAAGCTTTTTCGGCGAATTCCAGATTTTCACCCTTAAACAGTCTTTCTAATATCTCTTGACCGAGGGTGATAAACTGGTCGCGTTTATGAGCGCGGACATAGCGGCGAATTGCGGCCTTAGCCTTGCCGGTGACGACAAATCTTTCCCATTCGGTTGAAGGGTGCTGCGCTTTGGAGGTCAGAACTTCAACTTGATCTCCATTTTGAAGGACGGTACGAAGCGGGCGTATTTCTCCGTTAATCTTGGCGCCGACGCAAGTGTCGCCGACCGAAGAATGCACCGCGTAGGCAAAATCTACCGGCGTGGAGTTGCGCGGCAGGCCTATCAAATCGCCTTTGGGGGTGAAGCAAAAAACTTGATCATTATACATTTCAAGCTTGGTGTTTTCCAAAAACTCTTCCGGATTTTGGGCTTGTTCCAAAATCTCAAGCAATTCTCTAATCCAGCGGAAATTGCGGCCTTCAACTTTTTGCCCTTGTTTATATGCCCAATGCGCGGCAACGCCTTTTTCGGCGACTTCATGCATTTCATAAGTGCGAATTTGGATTTCAATACGGGTGTTCTCCGGACCAATAACTCCGGTATGAATCGACTTATAACCATTGGGTTTGGGCGTCGAAATATAGTCCTTAAAACGGCGTGGTATCATATGATATTTGCTATGGATAACACCCAATGCTTGATAGCAAGTACCGACATCATCTACAGTAATACGAAAGGCCATAATGTCAGACAATTGCTCGAAAGAGGCGTTCTTTTGCTGCATTTTGCGCCAGATGGAATAAGGTGTTTTTTCACGGCCGCTGATAGTGGCTTTGATGCCGTTTTCTTCCATATCTTTTTGCAGCTGCGCTATAATCTTGGGGACTATATTACTCCCCTGCTCTCTTAAAAAGTTGAGACGGGCGACTATCGAATCGTGAGCTTCTTTATAGAGCTCGGCAAAGGCTATCTCCTCCAACTCGCTTTTGACCTCTTGCATACCGATACGTTCGGCTAAGGGAGCATAAATATCAAGTGTTTCTCTGGCAATGCGAGCGCGTTTTTCCGGCTTGCAATATTTGAGCGTGCGCATATTATGCAGGCGGTCGGCTAATTTTATCAGCAAGACTCTGATGTCTTCTGACATAGCCAGCAAGAGTTTGCGGAAGTTTTCGGCTTGTTTGCTGTTGCCTGATTTTTGCTCTATCATGGCTAACTTGGTCAGCCCATCAACAATGCTGGCAACTTGGTCACCAAAAAGGCTACGGACTTCTTCAACCGTGGTATCGGTATCTTCGACCGTATCATGCAGCAAAGCGGCTATGATTGAAGAGCAATCCAGCTTGAACTTGGTCAAAATACCGGCAACTTCTATTGGATGCGAATAATAAGGGTCTCCGGACTCGCGGAGCTGGGCTCCGTGTTTTTTCATGGCAAATACATAAGCTCGGTTCAGAGCGTCTTCATCTGCATCGGGGTCATAAGAGGTTACTAACTCAACAAGTTCATATTGTCTTAACATAAAACTTCAACCATATAATTAAATAAAAATCCGGCCTATAATCGTAACGATTCGCATCAAGCGAAAGTATCGTTGTAATTATAGACCGGAGATAATTAAAAAATGCTGAATCGGAGACTATTCTTCTTCATCAAAATCGGAGTCAAAATCTTCACCGACATCCATTCCGTCATCCATTTCATCTAACGGAATATCGTTATCGGTTTCAGCATCTAAGTCGATTGATTCATCACCGTCGCGAATCTGCATATTATCATCAAGTTCGCCGGCTTCAAGAGAGACCGCTGAAAACTGTTCATCCAAGTCTGACAATTCTTTTTCGGCAGCCAAAATCTCAAGCTCTTCTTCTTCGGGCTCTTCAACTTCAACGTATTTCTGCAAGCCCATTACCAATGAGCGCTGCAATTCCTCAATATTAACCGTATTTTCGGCGATTTCACGCAAGGCGATAACCGGATTTTTATCATTATCCTTTTCAACAGTCATCGGAGCGCCGGCGCTCAAATCCTTAGCGCGCTGAGCGGCTACCATTAAGAGCTCATAGCGGTTGGGGATTTTATCAATACAATCTTCTACTGTAACGCGTGCCATTTTTTTATACCCTGTAAAAAAAATAAATAAACCTGTGTTTGAATTTATACTTATTTTCTGACAAATTGCAAGAGTTAATTTGAAAAATTTTATTTTTACAAGCTTTTAGATTGCAAATTGAGCGAATCGGGAGAGATTTAAAACCATACAAAAAAAGCTCCGGATGGAGCTTGAGATAAATGGTGCCGGTTAGTGGACTCGAACCACCGACCCACGCATTACGAATGCGTTGCTCTACCAACTGAGCTAAACCGGCTTTACATTCGGCTCTTATTTATAACCAAGCTGTTTGACAATGTCAATAAAATGCTGGCCTCTTTCCATAAAATTTTTATAAAAACCGAAGCTTGGTGAGGTCGGGGAGAATAAAATCGTTCCGCCGCCTTGCTTTTCAAGCTCTTCATAAGCGGATTTAACGGCCTGTTCCAAGCTATCAGCCTCAAGCAAAACAAAACCTGGACGAGTGACGCGTCTCCTGACTTCAGCCGCAATTTTTGGCCCACACTGAAACAAGGTTACCGCCATTTTGACCTTATCATGGGCTTGGATATAATCGGCGTAGTCTTGATAATTTTGAGTATTTTCCTCTCCGCCGGAGATAATTGCCAAATTGCCTTCAAAGCTTTGCATGGCGCCAACTGCAGCCTCGGGTGCTGTAGATATACTGTCGTTGATAAAAGTAACGCCGTTGATGGTAGCCACATTTTGCAAGCGGTGTGCCAAAGGCTCAAAGCTACGCAAAACTTGCGCGGCTTGCGCAATATCAATCCCCAGATAACGTAAAATCGAAAAAATGCCGGAAAGGTTATCCAGATTATGGTCGCCGCATAATTTCAAATCTTTAATATCCAAAACCTCTTCATCTTGCCAAAGGAGTTTTTTGCCCTCGCGGTGGAAGCCTTCGGCAACATCATAATACCGGATATTATGCTGTGGGTACTCCGCAATATATTTCATCAGTTCTTCATTACGGGCATTAACAAAGCAGACATCTCCGGCTTGCTGATGAGATATCAGGTGCAGTTTATCGCGGCAATAGTTCTCGTGGCTATGGTGCCAGGCGCTATGCACAAAAAACAGATTGGTAAACATAGCTATTTGCGGCGAGCTATGCAAATCTGAAGCTTGATAGCTGGATATCTCGGCTACGATATAATCATAATCTCCGTCAATCAGCTCTATCAATGGGCGGCCGATATTACCTCCCAAAGCGACCTTGGAGCCAAGATTATGCAAGATATGATACAAGGCGCTGGTACTGGTGCTTTTGCCCTTGGAGCCGCTGACTGCGATAATTTGACAATCAGGCTTATGGGTACGCATTTCATCCATAAAAATATCAGTAGAAGATGTTACCTTTATCCCCTGCTCTTTAGCTTGAATGACTTCCGGACGGTACAGACTTACTCCCGGAGATTTGATAATAACATCAGTGTTGGGCAAAAGCTCGGGCAAAGCTGAACCGCTCTTAATCGGGTAAGCTGAAAATTCAGCCGGCAAATCAAGCGGTGTATCGTTATAAATCGTAACCTTAGAATCCAGATTATGCTGCTGCAAAAAGCGCAGGACAGAGCTGCCTTCCGTTCCCAGCCCCCAGAGCAAGATTCTTTGGTTTTCTAACTGTTTTATCAGCATTAATTTTTCCCTTTCTTTTTGGCGGCGTAGAACTGGCTTTCGGTTTCTTCTGAGACGACACTTCCCTGGTGGACAACCATCTGCGGGAATGGAATTTCTATCCCTTCTTCCTTAAAGCGGCGGTTGATTTCATAACGAACATCACTAGGCGTCGACCAACCGTTCCAGATATCACTGACATAAAACCTTAACTCAAAATCCAAACTGCTGCTGCCAAAGTCTTGAAACAAAACATAAGGCTCCGGCTTTTTCAATATCTTTTTATGTGCAGTTGCACATTCCAGTAAAATCTCTCGGACCTTATCTACATCTGAGCCATAAGCCACACCTACTTTAACTGCATATCTAACCCAGTTGTTGCCGTGTGTCAAATTGGTCAACGAGTTGGAAAGCAATGTTGCATTCGGAACAATAACGCTCGCGCGGTTGAAGGTTTCAACCTCGGTGGCGCGGATGTTAATTTGTTTAATCTTACCTTCTTCACCATTAATCTTGACCCAATCACCAACTTTTATCGGACGCTCAAAAAGCAAGATTATACCGGAAACAAAGTTATTGACTATATTCTGCAAACCTAAACCGATACCTACGGATAAAGCACCGGCGATTAAGGCGAAGTTGCTTAAGTTGCCGCCCATTACCAGAATCGCCAATAAAGTTGCTATCACAAAACCTACAAATCCGATACCAGAGGCTAATGAGTGCTTAATGCCCTCATCCATCTCCATTCTGTCAAGGACATTGCTTACAAAACGGCGGCGAAGGGCTTTGATTAAGGCCAAGGTTACAAAAAATGTGGCGATACCCATGATGATGGAGATAATCGAAATTTCAACATCCCCGACCTTAAAACCGAAAAGTATTTTTTTACAGCTTTGCAGCAGTAAATCAGTCGATACTCCCCACATGCTCAGCAAAATCAAGCCGGCTAAAATTACGAACAGAGGATCAACAACCAGCATAAGCCAAAAGTCTACTTTACTAATCAGACGGCGGCGGAGCTTGAACGTGCGAGCCCAAAAGCGCAAAAACAAAACTCGGTGCAAAACCTCGGTTACTGATTTGCGCAACATGACAAACAAACCTATTATCAGGCAGCTGCCGATAAAACGGTCAAATATAAAGGCTGACAGGCGTTGGTAACCAAACAGTGACAAACTGAAAACACCTATAGAAAACAACGCAATAAAAAATGTTATTTTAAGCTTTGGGCTCATTCCTTCATCTTCGGATAACTCCGGTGAAATGGTGGTATCATCATCATCAACTATCTGGACATCATCCCAGAGGCAGGCTTTGGCTATCATAATTATACTGAGAGCTTTTACCGCACTGGAAATAGTGACAATATAATAAATTAAATCACTGGAATATCCGGCTTTGGAAGCTACATGCTCCATAAACGCACAAAAGCCTAATACCGTAATGAAAAAGTAAAAAATAGAAGTCAGCTTTTTGGCTTTGTCGGTTGAAATGGACACCAAACGCCATTTTTCATTAAACGGGGCAAAAGTTACTCTGGCCAAGGCTCTAATAATGATGACGTAAAGCGAAAAGTATAAAAACGAATTAAGGACAATACCAAAAAAACCATAGGTCAGCAGCTTGGTACTATAAATCCAGATAAGTGCGGCAAATATCAAACTGGCAGGGATAATACCATAAGCCATCGCAACAAAGAAGGCGGCTATAACCTTGCGGCTGTAACGAACTCTTTCGTCCTCATCGCGCTTGTAACCAAAGTTGCGCATGATAAACAGGCGCAAATAGACACCAACCAAAAATGCTACACATACGATTAAGGCTACCGGTATAATATTTGCTTTTACCGCGGCTTTGCTTTCGGCATCCAAATCATTATACCAGACAAGCGGTGATTTTATCATATCAAATGACAGGGTAATCAGCAGCTTGTTGGCATTAAAGAAATTCTGCGGATAAATCAAGGGAAGTTGACGGTCAAGCAGAACCTCCATTAAAGCTGTATTGCGATAATTGATTATCATCGAATCGAGCTCATCTATTTTGGTCAGCAAGATATCGGCTTCGGAAATTTTGGCCTTAAGGACGGAGGCCTCTTTATTAAACTGTTTACGTCTTTCGGCGATACTGGATAACTCTTTGGTGCCGTCCTCAGGAGCCGGACCAAGGGCTTCAATCCTTTTTTCTACAAACTGGAGGTCTTTTTCTATCTGTTTTTTATCTTCGTTAATAGATGAAAGGGTGGAACTTAAAGTTTCTATATATTCTGAAATTACGGCAGACGACTGATTGCCCTCTTTTAAGGATTTTTCTACTGCGGCAAGCTGTTTGCTGATTTTGTTGTAATCAATGCTGACGTCTGACGAGCCTATAACCTCGGTATAAGCATCTACCGATGAAGCGGCTTGGGCGGGACTAAAAGCAAAAACCGCAAGTGATAACAGTATGAATGACCATAATTTACGCATTGTAAGCGTTCCTTTTAATGTTGAGTATGTTTCTTTAACAACAACTTAGTAACGGCAAAAGCATTCTTAGCCATACCGGCACGCAGATTGTCGGATACACACCAGAAGCTGATACCGTTTTCAACCGAGACATCTTGACGCAGGCGGCTGATGTAGATGCTGTCCTCGCCTTGGACATCGGCCAGAGAGACATATCCTCCGTCTACCTTTTTATCAAAGACGACAACACCGTCGGTATGCTTCATTTGCGTTCTGACATCATCAACATCAATGTCTTCGGCGCACTCTACATTGACATATTGCGCTGAGCCGATAAAGGCCGGAACAACCGCAAAATTAGCATGAACTTTGACATCGCCACCCAAAACTTTTTTGGTTTCGGCGTTCAAAGCCCATTCATATGAAGTCTCATCTCCGATAAATTCACCAACTTGCGGAATTATGTTAAAGGCAATTTGTTTGTTGAAAAACTTTTGGTCATCAACCAAGCTCTCATTCATAAAAATCTTGCGGGTTTGATTGAACAACTCGTCCATCGCCTCTTTACCATAAATGGAAGTAGAAACATAGCAGCTAACAACCAAGCGCTTGATTTTATATTTATCATGGACAGATTTCAGCGGAATGAGCATTTGGGTAACCGCAGCTGAAGGAATCGAAACCATGCCCTTGGCGGCAGAGGCGACCAAATCATCATTAACTCCGGCAATAATCATCGGGATATCCGTATCTTCAAAAGTGGCTCCGGTGGCATCAACAACTTTAGCTCCGGCTTTATGAGCTTTAGGAATATAGCGTTTGGCGACTTCCGGCGTGGTGGCAAAAATGGCGATATCGGCCTTGGAAAAATCAAAACTCTCCAGATTATGGACGTCAAGCTCGTCGTCTTCACCATACGAAACCATTGTGCCCAAAGGAGCATTCACATCTACGGCCAAAACGTCAGCGGCCTTGATGCCGTCTTCATCCAAAAAGCTCATAATCTCATGGCCGATGCTTTCTTGTACGCCGACTACTGCATATTTTACCATAACGAATCTTCCTCTATCAAAAAAACTTTTATTGTGCTGCAGTCTACAACAAAATCTCTAAAAAAGGAATAATCTTTTTGCTTTAATGTACTTTTTTTAATGACATATGCGATAAGAGTGAAAATTTAGTCTACCCTAAAGACATCATAAGATAGCGTAATGATGATTAAGTTAATAAAGTTATATTGATTTAACCTAAAAATAAATATAAAATACATAATATTAAATATTAAGGAAACTGACAATGCGATGGATTGAGATTGGGTTATTTATTGCAACCACCGCAATATTTGATGCGGCACTGGATGGGACTAGTTGGTGGCAATGGTATTTGGCCGGAGCAGAACTAATCGTTTTGTTGATAATCAGAGATAAACTGCTAAATACTAAAGACAAACAAAATCCCAAATATAAAATATACAAGTGGGGACAAATATTGTTAATTATCGCAATTATCTGTACTTTAATATACAGAGATTAAAAACAAAAGAGTTCGCTTTTTAAGGCGAACTCTTTTGTTGTGCAGAACAAAAAATTATTCAGCGTCTTTGTTGTCTTCACGAGCCTTAGCTGCTGCAGCCAAATCGTCAGCAATACGAGCTGAACGGCCACGCAAAGCACGCAAGAAGTACAATTTCGCACGGCGAACTTTACCAATACGAGCAACTTCAATCTTAGCAACATTCGGAGAATACAACGGGAATACACGCTCTACGCCTTCACCGAAAGAAATTTTTCTAACCGTGAAAGAAGAGTTTAAGCCGTCATTCTTACGAGCGATGCAAACGCCTTCATAAATCTGAATACGTTCTCTGTCGCCTTCCTTAACTTTGGTATGAACCTTCAAGGTATCACCCGGTTTGAAGTTAGGGATGTTTTTACCTTCGGTGAGCTTGGACATTTGCTCTTTTTCGATATTTTCAATAATGTTCATCTTTTTACCCTTTTTTATTTGGTTAATTGTATATACCTAAACCTTTTTAGAATCAAGATATTTTTGATATAGGTCAGGTCGTCTTGCTTTGGTTATTTCTATGGATTGCTCCAACTGCCAGTCGGCAATATTTTGATGATGTCCGCTCAGCAGGACCTCAGGCACTTTATGCCCTTCCCAATCAATCGGGCGCGTATATTGCGGATGCTCTAGCAAAAGGTTCTCAAAGCTCTCATTCTCTAATGAAGCCTGATTTCCTAATACTCCGGGTAAAACCCTGATTACAGAATCCAACAAAATTAACGCCGCCTGTTCGCCGCCAGTCAAGATATAGTCACCGATGCTGATTTCTTCTATCGAAAACGCTTCCAAAACCCGCTCGTCTATGCCTTCAAAACGGCCGCAGACTATCGTCAGAGTGTCTTCTTTGCTCAACTCGCGGACCTTGTTTTGGGTGAGAGGCTTCCCTCTCGGGCTCATATATATTATGCGGCCGCCTTTATACTCGGCTTTAATGGCGCGACCTAGGACATCGGCCCGCATAATCATGCCCGCTCCGCCGCCGCAGGGGGTGTCATCTACCGAGCCGTATTTATCAAGCGCATAGTCGCGGATGTTGACCGTATCTAATGACCATTTGCCTTCATGCATGGCGCGGCCGGTTAAGGAATATTGCAAAAACCCGGGGAATATGTCCGGAAATAATGTAAATACCTTAATCTGCATTGATGTCTGCCTCTGTGGCGTCAACTAAGTTAAGCTGAACTGACTCAACAATAATATAGCCTTCTTTTATATTAACATCAGGAACAAAGGCCTTGGTAAACGGAAGCATATTCCGCTTGCCGGTGGCGAGCTCTTTGACCTCAAGAACATCGCCGGCGCCAAAGTTGTAAACGCCTACAATCTCTCCGACATCATTACCTTCCGGAGACAAACGGACTTTCAATCCGACTAAGTCTTCAAGATAGTATTCGTCTTCAGCAAGCTCAGGCAAAACGTCTTTAGAAACGTAAAACTCCGTCCCCTTTAAGCGCTCTGCCGCGTTGCGGTCGTCAATTCCTTTAATCTTGACACGCAACAGCTCTTTAGAATGGCCGGTTACTTTGATGTGATAACGATTGTTGCCGCTTTTGTCTTCAACGTCACCATAGCGGTCAAGGTCAGTATCAACTGCGGTAAAGCTCTTGACCTTAACCTCGCCCTTAATACCGTGAACGCCGACTACAACGCCTAAGCAAAATCGATTATCTTTAGCCATGGAGAGTTCCTAACAATTGAAGGTCCACAAAATAACTTATCAAAAATTATTCAGCAGAAGAATTCTCTTCAGCGGCAGCCTTGGCAGCTTCAGCAGCAGCGGCGGCTTTCTCAGCTTTTTCTTTCATTCTTTCTACGGCTTTAGCCTTAGGAGCTGATTTCTTCGGTTGATCATGAAGTTTAGGAGCTGCGCACAAGCCAAGGGTAGAGAACAACTTTTGCAATCTTTCAGTCGGCTCAGCACCTTTAGACAACCAAGATTTAATCTTTTCGGCATCCAAAACCAATCTTTCAGCGTGGTCTTTGGGCAACAACGGATTGTAAGTACCCAATTTTTCAATAAAACGACCATCGCGCGGAGCTCTTTGGTCAGCTGCTACGATACGATAGAACGGGCGTTTTTTAGAACCACCACGAGATAATCTAATACGAACTGCCATTTTTATTCCTTTCTTTATAAATTAAAAAAACTTAAGAGATACCCCTTCAACGGCTAAAACGGGAATCTCCCTCCTGCTCCGCCCGGAAAACCTCCGAACGGATTTTTGTGCATCATTTTGGCGGCCAAGCCTTGCATTCCGCCAAGCTTGCCCATACGTTTCATCATGGTAGACATTTGCTCATAAGACTTAAGCAATTTGTTTACCTCATGAACATCGACACCGGCTCCGGCCGCAATACGCTTCTTGCGCGAGGCCTTGATGATGTCGGGATGACGCCGCTCCTCTTTGGTCATGGAGAGGATTACGGCCTCCTGTTTTTTGATCAGATTGTCGCCGATGCCCGACTGTTCAATCTGATTTTTGAACTTAGACAACCCGGGAATCATTCCCATAATTCCGCCTAAGCTGCCCAACTTCTGAACTTGTCTTAACTGTGCGAGCATGTCTTCAAGGTCAAACTTGCCTTTGAGCATTTTTTGTGCCATTTGCTCGGCTTCAGCTTTATCAATTTTTTCAATCGTCTTTTCAACCAGCGATACAACATCACCCTGCCCTAAGATACGGCCGGCAAGGCGGTCGGCGTGGAACTCTTCAAACTCGTCAATCTTTTCACCGGTGCCAAGAAACTTGATGGCAACATTGGCAACCATTTTCATTGACAAAGCCGCACCAGCGCGTGAAGAGCCGTCAACGCGGGTTAAAACAATGCCGGTAAGGCCGACTTTTTCATTAAACTCGCGGGCGACGTTGCAGGCATCTTGTCCCATCATAGAATCGGCAACCAGCAAAGTCTCAACCGGATTTGCCAGTTTTTTGACCTCAATTACCTCATTCATCAAATCAGCATCAATATGCAAGCGGCCGGCAGAGTCCAAAATAATTACATCATAACCGCCGTTTTTGCCCTCTTTTAAGGCGCGGCGCGTAATATCTAAGGGTTGTTCGCCCTTAACTATCGGCAGCGAGGCAACACCGATTTGGGTGGCTAACTGTGCCAGCTGCTCTTGTGCGGCCGGACGATAAACGTCCAAAGAGGCAAGCAAGACTTTCTTCTGCTTTTTGAGCTTGTTGGCTATCTTAGCCGAGCTGGTGGTTTTGCCTGAGCCCTGCAAGCCGACCATCAAAATGCAGGCCGGAGGGACAGCGTTGAGCTTGAGCCCGTTATCATCATCACCCAAAAGCTTGGTCAGCTCATCATGGACAATCTTGACCACCATTTGCCCAGGGCGGATGGATTTGACAACCTTTTCACCCAAAGCTTGTTCTTTGACTTGAGCAATAAAGCTTTTGACTACCGGAAGAGAGACATCAGCCTCCAGCAATGCAATGCGAATCTCTCGCATGGCATCGTCAATGTCTTTTTCATTAAGCACGCCGCGAGAAGTGATTTTCGCAAAGGCGGAACTTAATTTATCAGTCAAAGCATCAAACATTTTTATACCTACAAACTATTGCACGACAGTGGGCGAAAACTCGCTGACTGCCGGCACCCCGCAGAAGTGTAAAACCTTAAGCTTTAAGGGATAATCCTTGTTATTTAGGGATTTTTATAAACAAAAAAATGATAAGAGTCAAGAGTTTTGTGCAAAAAACATACGCTAAAAAGCAAATATCAGCTTGCAATAATAGAGAAAAAAGTGTATGTTGGGTTTGTATTTAGTATTATTATATTGTTTAATTTTAAAATTATTACCATGGCAACTGTTTTTTCAATTTGTATTTTGTTGCTCATGGTCGGATTGGGGATTGTTAATATGTGTATGCCGTCAACAACCGACCGTGACGAGAAGTATTTGCAATGAAAACTATTATGCGTGAAAAGAGCCTGAATTTTTTACCCCTTCCGACAGCGGAACATAAGGTAAAAGTTTCAGGCTTTTTTTTGTGGCTTAAACACAACGTATGTAGAAGAATAAAAAATAATGCTTGCAAGATAAAATATTTGCGATATGCTGTGAGGCGTTGTGCGAGTATAGTTCAATGGTAGAACGTGAGCTTCCCAAGCTTATAATGCGGGTTCGATTCCCGTTACTCGCTCCAGTTTTTAGCCGCCGTCGGGCGGATTTTTTTATATAAAAAATCCCCTCATCGGAATCGCAATGAGGGGGGGCAGATAAGTTCAACCGAGCCACAATAAATAAGCTATAAAACCAATCATAATGCCAATAAACACCAAAATCGGCCAGTAGACGGCACCAGATAAAAAACCAATATGCGCAGCCATAGCTCCGATTATCAGCAAAAACAGCATAAAAAAGCTAAAAATAAAACGACGCATCGGAGAATAATCATTGTTTTGAGCGCATTGGACGGAAAGCTTGCCATACCTAAACAAATAAAATAGGCATAACAATATTGCGGCTCCGCAATAACTACAAATAACTGTTTGCCAGGTTTCCATAATAAATATATTTAATAATTAGACATAGTTACAATATAGTGCTTGTGGAGATAGCACACTATTAAAAACATGTCAAATTAATAATGAATGACTTACTGGGCGGCACGCAGGCTATTGATGATATTTGATGCGATGCTCTGCGCCTCGGAGTCAATACCGGCAGCTTCAAGTGCCATTTTTTTGATGCAGGTATTAACTATCTCATCTTTAGTGGCGGTCATACTCTGGGCGAACAAAGTGCCGTTTTTCAGCTTAGACTGAGCCTCAAGCAAAGCGCAGGCGCGGAATTTTTCCTGAGCGGTGGCATTGCTGCCGACATTGGTATATTTTTCTAACTGTGAGCAGCCGCCTAACAGCACAACCAAGCCCATTACCAAACATATTTTATTCATTTCAACTCTCTTTCAGGTGTAAAGTAACTATAAGCATTATGATTGGGGGTAATGTTGTAATAAGTCGACCGGCTCCAGCCACAGCCTTGATCAAAAGAAAAAGATGGCTGCTTGCACTGGCGGCGGTAATACTGAGCACCGACCGGCATTTTGACACTACGTGAAGCCGTAGCGCGAGCGGTGTCGGTAATTTCCGAATCTTCAGCATGAAGCGCAGCCAGACAAGCCGAAGAGACTTCATAAGCGCTTTCCGAATGTCCCATGGCCAGAGCCGAGCCGTCTTGCACACGAATCTCGGCTTGACGAATGGCGCAAGCACGAAACCTATCCTCCAAGCTTGAAAACTCGTTGATTGAAGGTTCGGGACGGGCAAAAATACAGCCCGAAAGCATCAGACACGCCATGCTGATATTACAACAACTCTTTATCATAGGTGTAATTTATAATCGAAACTGTTTAATTTTTTCCAAACATACGGTTTTAATTCTCTAATGTAGCGGTAGCATAATGTGAACCACATAAAAATTGTATTAAGATAAACTTGAATTGATTAGTTAAGGTATTAAATCATTTTTGCGTTGCTTATGATATTTCATTATGTTAGAATAATGATAGCTGGTGAGTAGTTCATCAGTCAGGGCGTAGAAACCCTTTCCAATGTAGTCGTTTAGGCATAATGACTTAAAAATAATGCCAGTGTCTTGCCTTATGGGTTTGGATGCTGGTGAATAGTATCTCTGTACCGAGGTATAATAAGTCAGGCCGTAAACATTGGTACGGTTTCTAACATCCAAGCCCGCCTTCTTTGATGAATGCGGGTTTTCTTTTACTTTAACAAAGAAGGATGTTTGAAATGAAAAATATTAATTTTTTATTGCTTGGAACTTATTTGTCATTAGTTCCTCATTTGAGTCAGGCTCAATGTGTAGCAACGCAGGATTGTACTACCTTAGGGTATACAGAAAATTCATGTTCCGGAGGTAGCGGTATAAAATGTCCATTTGGCAACAAATGGGCTTGTTTGAAAAACGAATCGGAATATAAACAACAATTTTGCGAAGAATATGGTTTCTTGCATACTTGCTCCGGAACCGAATATGCGGGTGGAATAGGAAAAGCTTGCAACGGAAAGTATACTACTTGTAACTGTCTTCAAGGATATGAGTGGAATGAGTTGACTAAAGAGTGCAAAAATCCATATGCTGATTGTACTTTCGGTGCAATGTATTATGCAGATAATACATGTTCAAATGAATATATTGCAGATAAGCAATTACTGGGTATTGTTGTATACGAAAAAAGCCCTGAAGAAAATGGGTGGGTCATGACTCACAAAAATGTTGCTCATGTTGATCGATGGGGCGAGGCTGCAGTATACACTAAAATTTCCGATACAGCTGCCAGTGCCAGCTGTACTAACACTGCAAAACTGATTGCTTTAGGAGGGCAGTATAAAGCTGCTGTTGCTGCAAGTAATTATGATGGCGGAAACAGAAGGTGGTGCCTACCGTCTTATGGGGTATTAAATAATCTGACAGAGCAGACAAATTTTGATAAATTTAATAACGTCGTTAAAGAAATTAAATCCAAGGCAGGTGCTGATGCGGCAACACTTCTTGGTGAAGATTATGATGTTATTTGGTCTTCATCTGACTACTCTACATATGGCACATGGTATTTATCTGTTGGTACTAAATCGGCAAGTATGTATCATTATTATAGTACTTACAATGGACTATCAAAAAACAGAAGTGGAGCTATCAGAGCTGTAACTGCTTTCTAGCACATATTAATAGGGCAGAGATTTTACAAACTCTGCCCTATTAAAATCATCCTCAAGAAGCAATCTAGCGGAGGATGGGGGTTAAATTATTCGGTCTCTATCGCCTGTTTGAGGTTTTGGAGGCTGCGTTGAGCAGAGGCGGAAGAATCGACATTTTTAGTGGCTTTAGTCTCAGTTTCAGGCGCTGATGGTGATGATGTCGGCGGAAGCGGCTCGGCATCACCTGAGGCGTTATTGATATTTTGCTCTAAATTTTTGACCTCCGAATTTATATCAACTTCTGCCAAAACCGGAAAAGCTGCCAAGGAAGAAACCAATATAGTCACTACAACTAGAATCTTGCTCACATCAATCTCCTTAAATTATGAATAGCTTGGGTTTTGATGATAGAAAAATTTCGCTTATAGCGCAAGTCTTTTATGCGCAAAAAAAAAACAGGCTTGAGCAAAAAGCTCAAACCTGTCAAAAAAAATGTCTTACCGAGAGACGTGGAGCGACCTTTTGAACTTGGCAATGATTTCAAGCTCTTTTTTGCGGTCAGCAATGAAGGCGTTGTCAAAAAAGCCGTGCTCATGACGCAGGCCTATAAAATGCTGGGTATAGGCCTCTATTTCGGCAATCTGCTCAGCGGTCAACCTGCGCAAAGCAATCATGATTGTCGGAGGATTGTGATACCGGCCATACATGGTCAGCTTTTTCCACCATTTAATAACATCATCTTGAGGGGTTACTTGTTCACTGAGGTAGTAGCCTTGCTCGGTCATTATTTCTTTTTTCATAACAAAAAAATTTATGATTAATAATTTAGTGAATAATAAAAAATATCGCGAGGTTTATAAACCCTCACGATATTTTTGTCAAGTATTTTTTCAATCAACTACGCGGTCTGAAAATATACAGTACAATCAACGGAGCTATAAAAGCTACTATGTGTAAGGCAACTGCAAGCCAATGATCAGCACCACCATTCGTCAAAAACAGTATAGCTCCTGCCAACCCGGCTCCGGAAACAAAACAGAGCATATCTCGACACGGCTTATATATTTGGTTATATAAGCATTCGGCAATAATTACCTTACTTTGATGTCTATGGAGCCTCCATAAAATACTAAACAATTGATGGGGCAGCAAAGCGTCATAATGGCCTAAAAGCCAATAGCAATGCGGAAAAATATCAGACTGCGACGGGACCAAACCGCGAATCACGCAAGTATTATAAAAGTGTATAACACTTGCTCGTTCGGCATCAGGCACATTATTGACAACCAAATCCATCAGCCTGCGAAGATTGCATTGATTAAAAAAATCTGCTTCCAACAAGCCATAGACGACCCAACGCAAATCCTGCAAGGCGTGAGGGTGGCTGTGAAAATAATCAACAAAATACTCTCGATAAGTTCTTGCAAATGACATAGCTTCCTCAATATCATCTGATTGAGATGCCACAAAATCTTGCAGGCCTTGTTTTTGGGACTTGGTCCAATCAAGGCGGTTTTCTTTTAAGGACTTGATATTGTCACTACCCATCAGCGTTTTTACTTTTTCAGAAAGCCGGAACATCAGATGCGCAAACTTGACTACCTCGGTGTTGAACTGTTTGACATAATCCATAATTATAAAGTTTTTTATTTAACATAATAATCAAATATCCTCTTTGTTTTATATCTGTCTAAAAATTTTGTCAATCGAAATATAAATACCAATCGCATAAAAAATTTATGCCGCAATATGCTTTTTTTGATAGATTTTTGAATCTTTTAATGGTATAAACACGCGCATAGAGAATCTATAGCTCTATGGAGGGGGTGTTTGCGCCTCCAGATAAGCTTTATTTGTTAACTAACTTAAGGAAAATAACATAATGTCTGAAGTTAAGATGAAAATGATGGATGGTAACGAAGCCGCGGCTTCAGTTGCCCACCGCATGAACGAAGTCTGCGTTATTTACCCGATTACTCCGTCGTCTCCGATGGGTGAATGGGCTGATGCGTGGTCTGCGGCTAACCAGAAAAACCTCTGGGGCGTTGTGCCTGAAGTACAGGAAATGCAGTCCGAAGCTGGTGCCGCTGGTGCTTGCCACGGTTCTTTGCAGGCCGGTTCTTTGACAACGACCTTTACCGCTTCTCAGGGCTTGCTCCTGATGATCCCGAATATGTACAAAATTGCCGGTGAGCTCTCGCCGTTTGTTATGCATGTGGCGGCTCGTTCTTTGGCTTATCACGCATTGTCTATTTTCGGTGACCATTCAGACGTTATGTCTTGCCGTCAGACCGGTTTTGCTATGTTGTGCTCAAACTCGGTACAGGAAGTTCATGACTTTGCCGCTATTGCTCAGACTTCTACTCTGCGCGCTCGCGTACCGTTTATGCACTTCTTTGATGGTTTCCGTACTTCTCACGAAATCAAAAAAATCAAAGTATTATCAGATGATGATTTGAGAGCTATGCTGGAAGGCATTGATGTAAACTTCAACGCTAAGCATGCTCTGCGTCCGGAAGCTCCGGTTATTCGCGGTACTGCTCAGAACCCTGATGTGTTCTTCCAGGGACGTGAAGCCGCTAACAAATACTATGATGCGGTTGAAGGTATCGTTCAAGAGGAAATGGATAAGTTTGCTAAAATCAGCGGTCGTCAGTACCATGTGGTTGATTATGTGGGCCCGAAAGATGCCGAACAGGTTATCGTTATTATGGGTTCCGGTGCCGAAACAGTTGAAGAAACCATCAACTACCTCAATAATAACGGATATAAAGTCGGTTTGGTTAAGGTTCATTTGTATCGTCCGTTCCCGACTAAATCATTCCTCAAAGCTTTGCCGGCTTCAGTTAAAACCGTTAATGTACTCGACAGAACTAAAGAATCCGGTTCTATCGGTGAGCCGTTGTATTTGGATGTTGTGGCTACTTTGACCCAAGCTTTTGCTAACGGTGAAATTGCCTCTATGCCGAAAATCGTTGGCGGACGTTATGGTTTGTCTTCTAAAGAATTTACTCCGGGAATGGTTAAGGCTGTTTATGATAACGGCGCTGCCGCTAAGCCGTTGAATGGTTTTTCAGTCGGTATTGAAGATGACGTTACTCACAAGTCTTTGCCGTTTAGCGATGATATTGATACCGAGGGTAAAGATGTGGTTCGTGCCGTATTCTTCGGATTGGGTGCTGATGGTACCGTCGGTGCTAATAAAAACTCAATCAAAATCATTGCCGAAGATGCCGGTAAATATGGTCAAGGATACTTTGTTTACGACTCTCGTAAGTCAGGGTCTATGACTACTTCTCACCTGCGTTTTTCTGACAACCCGATTAAAGCCGCTTATTTGATTAATAAAGCTGACTTCGTGGCTTGCCACCAATTCCCCTTCATGAGCAAAGTTGATATTTTGAAAATTGCCAAACCTGGGGCTACTTTCTTGCTGAATGCTCCGTATGAAGGACAGGAAGTTTGGAAGCACTTGCCGCGTGAAGTTCAACAGCAGATTATTGACAAGAAAATCAACTTCTATTCAATCAATGCCGTTGATGTAGCTCGTAAGACCGGTATGGGTCAACGCATTAATACCATTATGCAGACATGCTTCTTTGCAATTTCTAACATCTTGCCGAAAGATGAGGCTATTGCTCAGATTAAAAATGCTATTAAGAAAACTTATAGCAAAAAAGGTGATGCTATCGTTCAAAAGAACTTTGCCGCCGTTGATGCTACTTTGGAACACCTTACCAAAATTGAGGTTCCGGCCAGCGCTGATTCTCAACTGAAGATGTTGCCTCCGGTTCCGGCTGATGCTCCTGAGTTTGTTAAAAAGTTGACGGCTGAGCTCATTGCCGACCGTGGTAACGAGTTGCCGGTTTCAGCCTTTGAAGAAGTTGTTGACGGTACTTGGCCGACTGCTACTACTCAATATGAAAAACGTTGCATTGCTACCGAAATTCCGGTTTGGGATCCGGCTACTTGCTTGCAGTGCGGTAAATGCTCTATCGTTTGCCCGCATGGCGTTATTCGTATGAAAGTAGCAACCGAAGAAGAGCTTAAGAATGCTCCGAAAGGCTTTAAGTCTGCTCCTTATAAAGGTAAGGAATTTGCCGGTAAGAACTTTATTTGGCAGATGTCTCCGGAAGATTGTACCGGATGCGGCATTTGCGTAAGCGCCTGCCCGGCTAAGAACAAAGCTGATCCGACCAAAAAAGCTATCAATATGGATCATATCGAGAGCCATTTGGATGAGCAGAAAGAATGCTGGAAGTTCTTTGAGACTTTGCCTTATGTTAAACGTACCGAAGTGGCTAAGAACTTGCCGAAGACAACCCAGATGATTCAGCCGTTGTTTGAATTCTCTGGTGCTTGCGCCGGCTGTGGTGAGACCCCGTACATCAAATTGCTGACACAGTTGTTTGGTGACAGAATGGTGGTTGCTAACGCTACAGGTTGCTCATCAATCTACTCTGGTAACTTGCCGACTACTCCTTATGCTAAAGATGAAAAAGGACATGGTCCGGCTTGGGCTAACTCTTTGTTTGAAGACAACGCAGAGTTCGGTCTGGGTATGAGATTTTCTATCGACCAGCAGAAGAGTATTGCCGAATCTTTGTTGAACAACTTGAAAGACAAGATTGGCGCTGAGTTGGTTGAAAAAATCCAGAACAACCCGCAGTCAAATGATGCCGAGATTGATGCTCAACGCGACAATGTGGCCGCTTTGCGCGCTAAACTCGCTACCATTAACGATGTGGAAGCTAAGCACCTTGACAAAGTTGCCGACTACCTGATTAAGAAATCAGTATGGATTATCGGCGGCGACGGATGGGCTTATGATATTGGCTTCGGCGGTTTGGACCATGCGATTGCTTCAGGCAAAAACATCAACATCTTGGTTATTGATACCGGTGTTTACTCTAATACCGGCGGTCAGCAGTCTAAAGCTACTCCGATGGGTGCTTCTGCTAAGTTTGCTACTGCAGGTAAAGAGTTGCCGAAGAAAGATTTGGCTATGATTGCTATGTCTTATGGCAATGTTTATGTAGCTCAGGTTTCTATGGGCGCTAACGATGCGCAAGTGATTAAGGCTATGAATGAGGCTGAGGCTTTTGACGGCCCGTCAATCATCATTGCTTACTCTCACTGTATTGCTCAAGGCTTTAACCTGGCTGATGGTTTGGATCACCAGAAGATGGCGGTTGAAACCGGAAGCTGGCCGTTGTACCGTTATAATCCGGACAACATTAAGGCCGGTAAAGCTCCGTTGACCTTAGACTCTAAGGCTCCGTCTCGCCCGTTGTCTGACTATATGTCTAACGAGGTTCGTTTCCAGATTGTCAATAAGACGAATCCGGAACGTTATGAGACCTTGCTCCATAAGTCTGAGGAAAACCTGAAAGGTAAACGCGAATTGTTAGAGCATATGGCTGAATTCAAAATTGAAGAAGCCGGCGAATAATAGCTCGCAAGACTAAACACAGAACCCCGCTTGAGAAATTAGGCGGGGTTTTGTTTTAGCCCCAATGTCGGGTATGATGTCGGGTCGAGTTCGAAAACAGTGGGGGGGTGATGTCGGAAAACAAAAAAAGCACATTCCGCTTAAAGGGAAATGTGCTTTTGAAATAGATTACCTGCGTTATTTGTGGCGATTGCCTTTACGCTTGGGGCTTACTTTTCCGACCGGAGCATTATACTTCCGATTTTTGAACTCAAACTTGCTCCGAATAGTACGGAACGTGATTTTAGGAGCCAGCCTTATAGCATCAGGAAACCGCAAGGTGGGGTCATGCCTTAAGGTATAAACCGCAAGCGGGGCCAAAACAATAACTGCGGCGATGATAAACGCAAAAAGCGCCATCGCAATGATGTACAGAAAATCTGATAATTCCATAGCCTCATGCATTTAAGAGTTTAAACAAACGCCTCTTTGCGCCAAGGTCGAAGAAATTATACGATACTCAATGCTCTCAAGCGGAGACATGTCTTGGCTCTCGGGCATATTACGCAATAAATTGCACAACTCGTCATCGCTTAATGACTGAACACAGCCGTAGTAACGCTTCCACAGCGGTTCAAATTTTACTGGTTTTGTTTCCATAATTACAACGATAATAATGTTAGACAATAATGTTATTTGTGCATTCAATATAATCGTTATTTTTTAATTGTAAACAAAAATTTTGTCTTTTTATGGACGGCAATGATTTTTTTGTTGACTATTATATCTGCTGATATAAAATTTTGACAAAATGTGATTATTGTTCAAATTATTAACTTATAAATCTTATTATCATGGAATATTCGGATATTTTTGTGCCGGCTGAAGATGTTTGCCGGTTTCATGCTTCTTATAGAGATGCGGTTAAACATTTCAGAAAACACGGTATTGGAAGCAAGGTTAATTTGGCAATGGCGCAGATGCCTTGTACGCTTGAAGCGGTATGGTATACTTTTGATGAAGATGCCGGACTGCTAAAGATTACTCCGGCGTTTAAAAATTTTTGCAAAGCGGATTTTGAGCCACCGATAGAGCCATCTTCTATCATGACGCTAAAGGGCGGCAAAATGTTTTGCAGGAATTCGAGGCTCTACTACTTTGATGCTATTTCTATTAATAAAGTAAAATGCTTGTGCTCGCAAGAGATTATCAAAGCTTATGCCGCGTTTCAAGGCATGAGTGATGACTGCGAATTCAGGTTGGTAAAGGCTTATACCATCGGGAAACGGCGCGAGTTTGTGGCTGTGGAATGGGTGGTTATGGATAAAAAACTTGAGTTGTATTATCCGGTCTTTCCCGATGACTTGGAAAAATTCCGTAACCCAAACGGTGACTATTTAGGACCATTGGAATTTGACTACGAGCCGCTTTATGTCGGGGATAGTTTTGTGCACGAAAATCAATTGTGGGAAGCTGCTTGGGCTCCTGATCATACTTTATGTATTCGTCACAAAGCGCCGCATTTGACCATATCATTCGGTGGGCAAAATTGCTAAGTAATATTATAAAGGCACTGCCGTCAGGCAATGCCTTTTGTTTTTATTCAAAATCTTCTTCATCAGAATGTTGGGAGGCATCAAGGGCATAGCCGGTAGAACGAACCGTGCGAATATAGTCAGGGCCATATTTATTCAACGCCAAGCGCAAGCGGCGGATGTGGACGTCTATGGTGCGGCTTTCAACATAAATATTATCACCCCAGACGGTCTTTAGCAGAAAATCACGACTAAAAACTTTGCCGGGGACATCCATTAAAGTCCGCAACAAACGAAATTCCGTCGGACCTAAGTGGACATAGTTGTCACCGCGGAAAACTTTCTTTTCAACCATATCCATACGGATATCTTCAAAGATTTTTTCTTTTTCCTGCTGGGGTTCAGGTGCTCGGCGCAACTGTGCTTTAACTCTGGCGACAAGTTCAGGCACGGAAAAAGGTTTGGTAACATAGTCATCAGCCCCTGCTCCCAGGCCTTTGATTTTGTCTTCTTCCTCGCCTTTGGCGGTGAGCATGATTATCGGGATATTTTTGATATCAGGTTTGGAGCGTATCAGTTTGCAGATTTCTACCCCTGACATTTCCGGCAGCATCCAATCAAGAATGATGACTGAGGGATGATGGGCTTCAACCTCGGCTACGGCTTTGCTGCCGCGGCTTTCGGTCAAGACTTCAAAGCCTTCGTTCTCTAGATTGTACTTCAGCAGGACAACCAGTGCTTCTTCATCCTCTATTATCATTATGCGATTGGACATATAAATCTCTCCCTTTAGCTTGCTATTGCAAAAAGTGTAGTACAGCCTGTCTTAATTTTACCTTAAAGCCTCAATATTTTTTGCATAATCACCGTTAGCAAATACAGATGTGCCGGCAACTAAAATATCGGCTCCGGCTGAAATGCATTCGGCTGCGGTCATCGGATTGATACCGCCGTCGACTTCAATATCTATCGGACGGGCGGATATCAGCTCCTTAATGCGGCTGATTTTGGATAATTGTGAAGGAATAAAACTTTGGCCGCCGAATCCGGGGTTGACGCTCATGACCAAAATCAAATCAAGCCTATCAAGAACGTATTCCAAAACACTTTCAGGCGTGGAGGGTGTCAGCGAGACCCCTGCTTTGCAACCAAGGATACGAATCAGGCTCAAAGTGCGGTCAAGATGAGGCGTGGTTTCAGCATGGATGGTGATGATATTGGCTCCGGCTTCAGCAAAACTCGGAATCAAACGGTCGGGATTATCAACCATCAAATGCACATCAAACGGAAGCTCAGTGTGCGGGCGCAGAGCTTTGACCACGGGGGCGCCTAAGGTTAAGTTGGGAACAAAGTGGCCGTCCATAACGTCAATATGAATCATATCCGCGCCGGCTTGCTCTAGTTTGCGAATCTCGCTTTCAAGGTTGGCGAAGTCGGCTGACAAAATACTGGGGGCGATTTTTACCATAGCATATATTCTCCGATTGCTTTAATTTGAGCCAGTATAAACCTAAATTATTTAATTTTTTGCTTAAAAACGTGCAAAAAAAGCGGCGAAATTTCATAGACCAAAAATTTTAAAAATATTTTTATAAAAAACATCGTAAAATCAGAATCTTGTAGGTATCGGTTTTAAATTTAACAATATATTTTGATTTTTTTGAAATTTTTATGTTGACAAAATACAAAAATGAGGTATATTTGTGACAAATTTGCTAAAAAGCAAGTTAAATGAACTCTCAAAAGCGGAAGAATAGACCTTTTCTCTAAAAGCTCCAAATAAAATGTTTAGGTCTACCGCTCTCGAGAAGGGTTTGTCCGGTCTTAAACTCGCCGGACAAACCTTTGCTCACCGGGGGTGATCCCCTAATGTCGCCCCCGGTTTTTTCTCCTTAAGTTATATAAAGTAAAACAAACCAAAAAAACCTTGCCCTCCCCGGCAAGGTTTTTTTTATATCAAAGCCACAACCACTACAAGCTGAGGAAGCGGGTGCCGCTTCACCCACTAGGTTAGCGGTTGAGAGATAGGGGCACCACCGAGGCGGTGGAGCCCTAGGTTAGCGGTGGCTTGTTTCGTGTTTTAATTAGCCGCGATGCTCGCATGGTACCGGCGTTGAGCTCCTAGAAAGCCATGACCGGACGAACGGAACGGGTGCTATAGTCATCGTACTTACCGCCGTAGTCCATAAAGAACGAACCACTCGTACTGGCGTAGAAGTTCCACGCGTCGGTACTGGAGTACTCAGACGACGACCAAATGTTCTCATATCCACCGGATGCATTTCCTAGGATTGTGCCTTCGACAATGGTAATACCGGCATTGACTTTGGCGAGATTGACGGAATTATTGATGTTATTCAATAAGCCGCCTGATGGTAGGCACCAGCTCTTATCGCTTGGGGTACCGGTTGGACTATAATTCTTAGCAGCCCATGCAGCAGGGTAAGTTGAGCTACTGCCTTTAGCGGTAATAATATCAGTATTAGTACAACTAGCTTGAATATCAGTTAGACATGATTTTGATTCACTACAATTAGTAAGCCCCGAAATATCAGTTCCATATCCACCCCACTTAATACCTGTTTTAACCGGCTTAACCGTCATAATCCAGCCGCTTTCGCTGGCTGATTTTTCATAAATAACCACACCCAGCAGAGTTTTAGAGCTAATTTTATCTTGCGAGCAAGTGCCGTCACTGTAATACAATGCACCGATGGTACAGTTGGCGGTGGCATCTTCGCATTTTTGAGACGAATCGTTCCAGATATAACCGGAAGCGCAGGTACATTCGGAGTATTTGCCGTTGCAGGCTTTACCGGCGCCGCCGGTTTGGTTGGTACTGGTGCAGGTGAGAGTAAAGCCGTATTCGTTGCAAAATTCCGACTCGGACTTAAAGCAAGCCCATTTGTTGCCGAAGGGGCATTTGACACCACTACCGCCGGAGCAAGAAGTTTCGGTATAGCCTAAAGTCGCGCAATCTTGGGTGGCGACGCATTGAGCGTTAATAGTTTGAGGGATAAAGGACAGAGAAGTCCCTATTAATAAAAAGCGTATTTTCATAACAAAGCTCCATTGTTTTTAGAGTTAAAACAACGCACCTTTGTCAGAAACAAAAGGTGCGGGGAGCTCAAAAACTGTCAACGTACAGTCGGGCTTATTCGACCATAGGCTTATATCACCCACTCCACGCCAACGTGGATATTAAACGTTGAGGTGTTTTTGAGACACCGCAGCCGGTTCATCCAACTGCAGATTCAGAATACCACTTTGGCGCCAAGGTTGCAAGCGGTTTTTGATGTAATGGTGAAATATTGATTTTCAAGAGATGATGGCGGTATTCAGTAACGTTTGGCTAATTTTGTCCAACAGCTTTAAGGAGGTGATGTCAGAGAGGGGCGGGAAAGGATAGGGGAGGGAGAAAAATTAAAGGTCGGTAAGTGGAAAGGGAGGAAAGGCTCCGGCTTTCGCCGGAGGCACAGGCTGAAACAGCCTGTGGTGGATGTTTTTTATAAAGCAGGTGAAGAGGTAAGATTTTGAGTGGTTGGTTGGGGTAAATTTGTGTATTATAGCTAATTTTGTCTATCAAGTTTAGGGGAGGAGGAGGTATAAAAGAAAGGAGAAAGAAGGAAGTAAAAAGGAGAAAGGAGAAAGGAGAAAGGAGAAAGGAGAAAGAAGGAAGTAAAAAGGAGAAAGAAAAAAAGGAGGAAGGGACAAAAAATATAAAAAAATCTTTCCGGCGCACTCGCGCCGGTGCTGCCCTCTCCCGACGGCCTGTCGTCGACCTCTCCCTGCACGGGAGAGGGAAAGGTTTGGAAGAAGCCGGTAAGAAAATGCGAGTGGAGAAAGGCTCCGGCGGGAGCCGGAGGCACAGGCTATTCAGCTTGTGGTGGATGATTGTTTTGAATGGTATAATCTTAAGATTAAACATAGATACTTTATTAAACTTAGATCCGAGGGGCGCGCTTCGCTTGTCCGAGGATGACAGTGCAAAATTATAGGCAAGCGGCACTACCTAAGCAACGCGGCTTTCTGGGTATGAAACAAGCCACAGCTAAGCTAGGGCTCCACGAGCATCGTGGCGCGACTTATTTGCCACTATTCCTCAACAGCTAAGTTAGGGGGTGAAGCTGCCTCAGCTTCCTGCACGGGAGAGGAATATATTTGGAGGCAGGAGGAGAAAGGAAGAGGTATCAAAAAAGCTCTACCCCTTATGGGTGGTTAGAAAAATGTTTTGGCTTTTTCCAGCGCCTTAACCAGTGCGTCGATATCCTCCTTGCGGCTATAAAGGCCTATGCTGGCGCGGGCGACGCTCTCATATCCCATTCGATGCACCAATGGTTCCGCGCAATGGTGGCCGGTGCGAATCGAGACACCCTCTTTATTGATGATATAAGCTAAATCTTGCGGATGAATCCCCTTGATATTGAACGAAAATACTCCGCCCTTGCCGGCCGCCGTACCAACCAAGCTCAGATCCTTAACCGAGCTCAGAGCCTCGGTGGCATATTGAGTAAGCTCCATCTCATGGACTTGTATCTCCGTCAAGCCTATACCCAGCATATATTTTATTGCCGCACCAAGACCTATGGCCTCAACAATTGCCGGAGTGCCAGCCTCAAATCGTGCCGGTGCATCGGCAAAAGTCGTATGCTCATAAGTCACCTTCTTGACCATTTCACCACCCAACTGGTAAGGCGGCATATTGGCTAAAATATCATAGCGCACATACAGTGCTCCTATGCCTGTCGGACCATAGGTCTTGTGCCCTGAAAATGCCAGAAAATCACAACCCCAATAGTCTACATCCATACGGTTATGTACTGCATATTGGCAGGCATCAACCAAAACCAAAGCCCCCGCATCGTGCGCGGCATCAGTGATTTTGCGAATCGGGAATATTGTGCCCAGCACGTTTGACATGGCGGTTACTGCAACCAGCTTGGTCTTCTCATTAAGGCATTTAAGGTACTCGTCCATAATAAAGCTTCCGTCATCACCAATCTTAAAGACCTTGAGGCTGAACCCCAGTTCATCCCGCAAGACTTGCCAGGTTACTAAATTGGCATGGTGTTCGGCTTCGGAAATCAAGACTTCATCTCCGGGGCGGAGGTTTTGACGTCCCCATGTGGAGGCAACCAGATTAATCGCCTCGGTCGCGTTGCGCGTAAAGACTATCTCCTTGCTGTTTTTGGCTCCAACAAAATGGCAAACCATATCCCGCGCCTGCTCAAACTCAAATGTAATCTGCTCCGAAAGAGTATAAGCTCCGCGGTGGACATTGGCATATTTGCTGCTCATAATATCGGCCATTTTCTCGATAACCACCCAAGGTTTGAGGGCGGAGGCCGCCGTATCCAGAAAAATATTCGGGCGGTTGTTGACAAAGATATCAAGTTCCGGAAAGTCCTTGCGAATTTTATCTATATCATACATGGTTGTTCTCTTAACCCTATTTTACTTTACTTGCGAACCATTGTTTGACAGATGTATCCGGCAGAGTGTTCAAAACATCTTCCAGATAAGCGTCAATTAAAAGCTGTTTGGCCTCGTCTTCCCCAATACCGCGGGAGCGCATATAGAAAAGCTGCTCTTCATCAAGTTCACCGCTGGCAGCGCCGTGCGAGCATTTAACATCATCAGCAAAAATTTCAAGCTCGGGCTTGCAGTCAACCTCGGCCGTATCGGTCAGCAGCAAAGCTTTGTGGAGCTGGTGGCCTTCGGTTTTGACGGCGTGGGGCGCAATATGAATTTTGCCCTGAAAAACGCCTTTGGCCTCACCGCCGACAACGCCTTTGACTAACTGCGAAGAGACAGTTTGCGGCGCTAAATGCTCAACATCGGTAGTAGTATCAATGGTGGCCCAGCCATTCATAAGATAAGCGGCATTGACCTCGGTTGAGGCGCCCTCTTCCGTTAAGCTGACAAAGGTTTCATTGCGAGCCAGATTGGCACCCTTTTGGAGGCAAAAGCTTCTATACGCTCCGCCGCCTTTGACCTTGACGCCGTTAAAGGCGATATGGACAGCCTTAAACGCCTCATCTTGGAGTTTGTAGTGGGACAATACAGCGTCGCGTCCCACAAAAATCTCATTAACAATATTAGCAAAATAGCGGCTTTTTTCAGCGCCGGAATAGTGATGATATTCAATAAGCTCGGCCTGAGCCCCGCTTTCAACCACTATCAGATTGCGGAGGTTGAAAAATAAGTTATCGTGGCAGCTGTGCGTATGATAAACCAGAGCCAGAGGTTTGTCCAAACGGGTATGTTTGGCGATGCTGATATAAACCCCTTCATTCAAATAAGCGGTATTGAGCGCCGCAAAAGGATATTTATCCAGATTGAGCGTCTTGCCAAGGCGGGATTTGATATCGTCAGCAAAACTAAAGGCATCACTCAAAGGCATAATCTGAACCCCGCGCGGAAGCGGCAAATGCTCATGACGGAGGTGCCCATTGTCAAAATGCAGGGCATAGCAGTCAAAAGGCAAAGCATCATCCAAGGAGGAATGGGAATGATGCTCACAATCACACTCATCAGAGCAATGGCAAGGTGATGTTTGCATTACAAAGTCATCAACCTGCAAATCACGCGGGCGGGTATATTTCCAAGCCTCGGTTTTGGCCGTGGGCAAGCCTTGGCGGAGGAAAGCCTCACGCCCTTTTTCACGCAGGGCAAAAAGCCACGGCAGGTTGGCCTCCGGAAGTTCTATATTTTGCAACAAGCCGCTCATTAGTTGTTCTCTTTCACAAAACGAGCATAGCCGCTCTCTTCAAGCTCGAGTGCCAGTTCCTTGCCGCCGGACTGGACGATATGACCATCGGCAAAGATATGGACAAAGTCCGGCACAATATAATTAAGTAGGCGTTGATAGTGAGTAATCACCAGCATGGCGTTTGAATCACTACGCTCAGCATTGACCCCGTCGGCAACGACTTTTAAGGCATCGATATCCAGACCGGAGTCAGCCTCATCCAAAATGGCGAATGAAGGTTTTAAGATACTGAGTTGGAGGGTTTCTAAGCGTTTTTTCTCCCCTCCGGAAAAGCCGACATTGACCGGACGCTTGAGCATATCAGCCGAAATGCCAAGCTTTTTGCTCTCTTCTCTGATGAGTTTCAAAAAAGACGGAGTATCGAGCTCAGGCTCTTGGCGGTGTTTGCGCACGGCATTGATAGCGTGCTTTAAAAAGGTAGTAACCGGTACACCTGGGATTTCAACCGGATATTGCATAATTAAAAATAAGCCTTCACGGGCGCGCTCTTCAACCGACATACTCAATAAATCTTGCCCTTTGAAGCGGACTTTGCCGGAGGTTACCTCGTAACCGGGTTTGCCGCAAAGCACGTAAGACAAGGTGGATTTGCCGGCGCCGTTCGGCCCCATGATGGCATGGACTTCTCCGGCATTAATCGTCAGGTTAAAGCCTTTGATAATCTCTTTATCTTGGACGCGGGCGCATAAATCTTCAATTTCAAGCAACGGTGTTTTCATTATCTTTTACTTCTTTAATAGTTAGAGGCAGGGATTGCGGAGCTCATAAAATCAGCCGACGCTCCCTTCCAGACTGATGTTGATTAACTTGGCGGCCTCAATGGCGAACTCCAGCGGCAGGTGCTGCATGACCTCTTTGCAAAAACCATTGACGATGAGGCTGACGGCCTCCTCCTCCCCGATACCGCGCTGGCGGCAATAAAAGAGTTGTTCATCGCTGATTTTGGAAGTGGTAGCCTCGTGCTCTAAGCGGGCGGTCTTATTGCGGTTTTCAACATAAGGGACGGTATGAGAGCCGCAAGAAGCGCCGATTAAAAGGCTGTCGCACTGCGAGTAGTTGCGCGCACCGGAGGCATGGGGACTGACTTTAACCAAGCCGCGGTAAGTTTGATTGGAGCGGCCGGCGGATATGCCCTTGGAAATGATTTTGGAGGTGGTGTTTTTGCCGATATGCAGCATTTTGGTACCGGTGTCAGCCTGTTGCAAGTTGTTGGTAATGGCAACAGAGTAGAACTCGCCGACTGAATTGTCGCCTTGCAAAATGCAGGACGGATACTTCCACGTTACCGCCGAACCGGTTTCAACCTGAGTCCATGATACTTTGGAGTTGGCTCCGCGGCAGGCGGCACGTTTGGTCACAAAGTTATAGACACCGCCTTTACCGTCTTTGTCTCCGGGGTACCAGTTTTGCACGGTGGAATATTTGACCTCGGCATCTTTAAGAATGACAATTTCAACGATGGCGGCGTGGAGCTGGTTTTCATCACGCTGGGGAGCGGTGCAGCCTTCAAGATAAGAGACATAGCTGCCCTCATCAGCAATAATCAACGTGCGCTCAAACTGGCCGGTATTCTTGGCATTAATGCGGAAATAGGTAGAAAGCTCCATCGGGCAGCGGACGCCTTTGGGAATATATACAAAAGAGCCATCGGTAAAAACTGCCGAGTTTAAGCAAGCAAAAAAGTTGTCGGTATAAGGGACGACCGAGCCCAAATATTGGCGAACCAAGTCAGGGTGGTGTTTAACCGCCTCAGAAATGGAGCAGAAGATGATGCCTTGTTCAGCGAGTTTGGCGCGATAAGTGGTGGCAACCGAAACCGAATCGAAAACCGCATCAACCGCGACTACGCCGGCCAGAGCCTCTTGCTCTTTGAGGGGGATACCCAATTTTTCATAAGTGGCCAAAAGCTCGGGGTCAACCTCATCCAAGCTCTTGGGAGAGACTTTTTGCTTGGGGGCAGCGTAGTAATGCAAGCTTTGATAATCAATTTTATCATAGTGCAGTTTAGCCCAGGTCGGCTCCTCAAGCTTTTGCCAAAAGCGAAAAGCCTGCAAGCGCCACTCCAGAAGCCAATCCGGCTCGCCTTTTTTGGCAGAGATAAAGCGGATGATATCCTCATTCAGCCCCATGGGTGCCGAATCTGAGGCGATGTCGGTGACAAAGCCGTATTTATATTTATCACCGCTTTCATCTATGATTTCAGGTTTTTCAGTCTCTGTTGACATTAATCTTCTCTATATTTTTAATTTCTGCTTCAAAATAAGATTTTTTAATCCAAAAAGCAACTTTTATTTAATGAAACTTTAAAATTAGCTGTTATAATGGGAGCCTAACAACAGCAGGAGGCGGCTATGATTTGGGGAATTTCGGCAAGCATCGCGGCGGCGGCTTTGCTCGTATATGTGTTGATATTGCGGAGCAAGCTCAAAAAACTTTCTAACAGTTTCAAGGAATTATTGCAAGAAAGCCGCAAGCAAACGCCTGTCGACCAGCGCAACAAAGGCGAAATTTATTTCCACTTAGACCAAGATTTGTGCCTGAATTATATTAACGACACTGCGTGCCAATTCTTCAGAACAACAGCAGAAAAAATTTTGAACCAACCGATTTTGGGAAACTTTATGGCCGATACTCCCGCGAATCTGGCGTATTTGAACTCTTGTCTGCAAAAGCTTAAACGCAACCCGCAGACCATTAACAACGAGGTGATTTTTATGCCGGTGCCGGGGCACAACCTGAAAATGAAAATGCGAATCCGGCCGGTGTTGGATGAAGTGCTTAATTGTGTGGGAATGAGTGTCGTACTGCGTGATGTATCTGAGGCCGATGCTCTGCAGGGAAAACTCAAAAAGCTCCAAAACCGCGATACTCTCAGTGCCAATATTGTAAACGAAGAAGCGTTGTTTAAGCAGATGGAAAAAGACTTTAACCGTTGCAAGCGCTACAATAAAGATTTTTCATTAATCGTATTGGAGCTTAAAGACGTATATGACTTTGTTTGCAAAGGCATTGACTTTGACCGAGGCGACAAGCTGATTAAGCAAGCGGCGCAGATTTGCAAGCAAAATGCCGGCGAAAAGGCTGTGGTCGGACGATTTAACAAAACTTGTTTTGCGATGGTGATGCCGTTGATGCCTCGCGAAAAGGCTGCGCAAACCGCCGAAAATATGTATTATCCATTAGTAAAAATGATACAACAGCTTGGGGTGGACAGCTATAATGCAGAGATGTTTGTGATTTCTTACACCAACCGCAAAAACTTCAGTGATACCGTGGATACGATGATGGCCAGAATGAACCGGCATATTGCATCGGCTCTCAAAAACCGAAACTACGGGATTAAATCTTCTGATAAAAAGTAAGTAAATTTAAACTTATTTGTGTTAAGTTGTGATTAAATGCTTGATTTATAACAGAGTAAGGTAATGGCAAAACGTTTGTGGTTAGTTGCGGGATTGATGCTGCTTGCCGGTTGTTCTATGAACTCCGGACGTATTCAGTTGCTGAACTATGATGTTGCCACAACTCTGTTCGGCAATGTGCCGGATACAATAACCGTGGCCAAAGGTGACACCTTATACAGTATATCCCGCCGGTATGATGTGCCGTTGCGCGACCTTATTACCACCAATAACCTTAGACCTCCGTATACTCTGGCTGTCGGACAGGTGCTGCGTATTCCTTCGGCAAGATACCATATTGTTGAAAAAGGAGACACTCTTTACAGTATTTCAAAACGATATGGCGTGGATTTGACAACTTTGAGTCGCGTCAACCACATTGAACCGCCGTATACTTTAAGCATCGGGCAGAGGCTTGATTTGCCGGGGGCGGTAACCACCAACACCGCGGCTTATGACACCGAGGACACAACCGAATGGTATGCCCCGAAAACAACCAGCAAAAAGTCAACCTCAACGGCTAAAAAATCATCAACCGCAAAGAAGGCATCAACCGCTAAAAAACAAACGGTTAAAAAAGCTTCATCTTCGACCTCAAAATCAAAGGCTACTACCGTACAAAAACGCTCAAGCAAGTTTGCTTGGCCGGTCAAAGGTAAAGTAATATCCAAGTTTGGGGCTATCGGCAAAGGCCGCAATAATGACGGTATTAATATCCAAGCACCAAAAGGAACCGCTGTTAAAGCCGCCGATAAAGGAACCGTCGTCTATGCCGGAAACGAGCTGAAAGGCTTTGGCAACCTGATTTTGGTTAAGCATTCCGGAGGATGGATTACCGCTTATGCCCACAACCAAAAACTGCTGGTCAAAAAAGGCCAGAAAGTGGTCAAAGGCGAAAAAATCGCTACAGTCGGTGACACCGGCGGAGTGAACGAGCCTCAGCTCCATTTTGAAGTGCGTGCCGGCAAAAAAGC
>CALXRR010000008.1 GCA_944390905.1 uncultured Alphaproteobacteria bacterium | reverse complement strand
TTGCACATATTATCAGTATCAGGGTCAATCGGCCCCGCACCGCTGGAAGAACTGCTATCCGTCCCACCACCGGCACCTCCACAGTTTCCCGCATCCGTTATGAAGCAGACCGATGCAAGCTGTGTCGCCATTGAGTTTTTTGTATTTAAGAGAGGCGACGGTTCGAAAATTAGGTGTGTAGATTCTAATAGACTGTCTTTTTTAGTGTGTGTGTAGACAGAACTTAAATCTTTCGAACCGTCAAAACTTTGCTGAATAGAATTTGAAAAATCAGGCTGATATCCGTTTGCCCATACTGAAATATCGCTTGCTCCGCACATAGCGACAAACGATAAAGATACATTTAGTATCCGCTGCTTCTTCCACATAATAACACCTATTACACACATTAACCTTCACACATATTATCCTATCATAAAAATAATTTGCTTGCAACAGGTTTTTGAAGAATGCAAAAAAAATGTGGCAAAAACAGATTAGTGCGAACAATATCTAACTTATTTAATTAATTTTTATACACAAAAAAAAGGTGCCGAACATCAATTCGGCACCTTTTAATATCAGTTCTTAAAGCAAACTATTTTTTCAAAATAGACTTGCCGGCATATTCAGCCATATCGCCCAATTCTTCTTCAATACGAATGAGCTGATTGTACTTAGCCATACGGTCCGTACGAGACATAGAACCAGTCTTGATTTGTCCGCAGTTAGTAGCAACGGCAATATCAGCAATGGTAGTGTCTTCGGTTTCACCTGAACGGTGAGACAATACAGCGGTGTAGCCATGACGATGAGCCAAATCAACTGCGCGCAAAGTCTCAGTCAAAGAGCCGATTTGGTTTACTTTAACCAAGATAGAGTTGGCAACTTTCTTTTCAATACCCATAGCCAAACGTTTCGGGTTAGTAACAAACAAGTCATCACCAACGAGCTGAATTTTGTCGCCCAAAGCCTCGGTCAACATCTTCCAGCCTTCCCAGTCATCTTCGGCCATACCGTCTTCAATTGAAAAGATCGGGAACTTAGCGCACAAGCCTTTGTAGAACTCAACCATTTCTTTGTTGGTGTAAGACTTGCCTTCACCCTTCATTTCATATTTGCCGTTCTCATAGAACTCAGAAGAAGCCGCATCCATAGCCAAAACAACATCTTCACCCGGTTTATATCCGGCGCCTTTAATCGCGTCAACAATAAAGGTCAAAGCCTCTTCGGCAGACTTCAGATTCGGAGCAAAACCGCCTTCATCACCAACATTAGTGTTGTGTCCGGCAGCTTTCAGATTCTTTTGCAAAGTGTGGAAGATTTCGGCACCCATACGGATAGCTTCTTTAACCGAAGCAGCACCAACCGGCATAATCATAAATTCTTGAATGTCAATCGGGTTGTCAGCATGCTTACCGCCGTTCAAAATGTTCATCATCGGAACCGGCAAAACATGAGCCATAGTGCCGCCGATGTAGCGATACAACGGCAACTCGCATTCTTCAGCCTGAGCCTTAGCCACAGCCAAAGATACAGCCAAAATGGCATTAGCACCAAGCTTGCCTTTGTTTTCGGTGCCATCGAGCTCAATCATAGCCTCGTCGATAGCGATTTGGTCATCGGCATCTAATCCGGCCAAAGCATCATAAATAACTTCATTAACGTTATTAACGGCTTTTTCAACACCTTTACCGCCAAAACGATTCTTGTCACCGTCACGCAGTTCAACAGCTTCATGAACACCAGTAGAAGCACCGGACGGAACGGCAGCGCGGCCAAAAGCACCGCTTTGCAAAACAACGTCAGCCTCTACGGTAGGATTACCGCGCGAGTCGATGATTTCACGAGCATGAATATCAACAATAGCACTCATTTTTTTCTCCTAAATATTATTATAAAATGAACTGCCTATAACTTCGTGCATTTTTTCTTGAATGTCAAGAAAAAGTAATATAAATTGAACTTAAATAACAAAATAAATCACGGAGAGCCACATGTTTTCAGAAAAATGGCATTATCGTTTTATGGAGGTTGCGACCTTAGTTTCAAGCTGGTCAAAAGACCCCAGTACTAAGACAGGAGCTATAGTGGTCGGCCCGGACAGAGAGATTCGCGCCACCGGATACAATGGCTTGGTCAGAGGCGTTGATGATAATAAGCCGGAGCGCATGGAACGCCCTACGAAATATGACTTTTTCGAGCATGCCGAACGCAACGCGATTTATAATGCTTGCTTGACCGGCACGTCATTAAAAGGCTGTGTGATATATGTAACCCACCCGCCGTGCACCGATTGCGCACGCGCCATCATTCAGTCGGGGATAAAAATGGTTGTTACTTTTGAGATGGAAAAACGTGATGATATTACCAGCCCGACATGGAGAGACAAGCTCAACTATTCACAAGAAATGTTTAAAGAGGCCGGTATAGAATACCTTGAGCTGCCAAAAAAATAGTTTTCAATCACTACTCAGCCGTTGAGTTAAGCCCAGCGGCTGATTTTTTGTGTGCCCTAATATAAAAAAATAGCTCCGCCAACATTCTGTTAGCGGAGCTATCAGCTCATAATATATTATAGTTTAGTAGGTTCCTGTATCAATACCACTATATGGCGGACAACATACACCATATAATACAGATTTACAATCGGAGCCTCTTATACTACAGCTCTTAGGAGCTCCACAGTGATTTGTACCTAAACCACCTGTAAATGTAGAACATCCTTTAGATGTATACTGAGAGCAACTGTCTTGTACAGAACATGATCCTCCAGAGCTTTTCTCGCACTTATAGCAGGTTCCTGAAGTTGCACCACATTTGCAGGTTTTGCTGGTAGTTCCGGTCTGTTTGTAGCCTGAACCACAACTGCTGCTCTGGTATCCCGACGGACAAGAGTAGCTGTGAGAGTGGCTACATTTATAACAGGTGTTACCACACTCCGTAGTTCCAACCGATTGCTTGGTTTCATAAGATGCACAACTTACAGATTTAGAGCCGCTTGAGCAAGTATCTGAGCAAGGTTTATCTTCACATTTGTAGCAAGTGCTACCACATTCGGTCTTGCCAACAGATACTTTGTTCTGCTTAGAAGAACAGCTTACAGATTTAGAACCACTTGAGCAAGTGTCCGAACAAGAAGGAGTAGAAGGTTTATCCTCGCACTTGTAGCAAGTACTACCGCATCCAGTTGTGCCGACAGATACTTTGTTTTGGTTAGAAGAACAACTTACGTATTTTGAACCGCTTGAACATGTATCAGAGCAAGAAGGCTCATCAGGTTCGTCGCGTTCACATTCATAGCAAGCACTTCCGCAGTCAGTGTAACCGACCCTTACGGCAGAATATCCGCTTCCGCAGTAGCTTGATGTTGAACCGCGAGAGCAGTAATCCGAGCAAGAAGGCTCGTCGCGTTCACACTCATAACAAGCGCTTCCACATTCAGTATATCCAACTCTTACGGCCGAATATCCGCTTCCGCAGTAGCGTGAGGTAGAGCCGCGTGAGCAGTAGTCAGAACACGACGGCTCTTCTTTTGCTTCACATTTATAACATGTTCCGGCAGTTGCTCCGCAAGAACAAGAATAAGATGCTGTCCCCACTTGTTCAAATCCCGAACCGCAACGGCTCGTAGAATATCCCGATGGGCAAGAATAGCTGTGCTCGTGAGGTTTTTCAGTGCATTTATAACAAGTTCCTGACGTCTCTCCGCAAGAACAAGTCTTAGAAGTTGTTGCAATAGTGTCATATCCGCTTCCGCATTGTGCCGCCTGATATCCTGATGGACAAGTATAAGAGTGAACGTGTTTCTTTTGCACTTTATACTTTACGCCGTTACAAGAGCTACAGCTGCCGATGCTTTCATATCCGTCAGGGATAGATGAATAATCATATCCGGGGCAAGTATTGCAGCAAGATTGGAATTTTCCGCCACAAGATTTGCCCACCCCTTGATAAGGAGGTGAGCAAGTAACCAATCCGTCCATACATACACATTTTTCAAAAAAGCTGTGGTCATAAGGGCAATAGTTAGCCGGTTTCATAAGTTCCGGACATGAAGTCAACTTATACCCCTCTTTTTCACAGCTGGCTTGATTATCAATATTAAATTTATATCCGCTACAGTCTTCCGTATCTGTAACAAAACACACCTTAGCCCAAGCATTTGAGGCACACAACAAATATATTCCACTCAAAGCTACTGCTACGATAGGTGTTCTACTGAACTGTTTTTTCATAATAACCTCGCGAGTCTGTTTGTTTATTATAAATCAAGACGTATCTCATCCATATACCCAATTATATCATATAGTTAGTTTAATTTCAATTAAAAATTTTGAGCGATAAGCCGGATATTTATTTTTTGTGTTATGTAAATAGATTACTTTTTTTTGCATATATTACATACTCCATTCACACGCCCACACCAAGCACATGTTCTTGGAATGCTTACAACAGTTATTTCATCCCAATAACAAGCGCTGGAGCGATATCCCGCAGGACATGTATCGTGATGAACCTCACGATATCCGCTTCCGGAAGAACTTGATGAAGAGCTTGAAGAACTAGATGATGAGCTTGAAGACGAGCTTGAAATCCATTGGCATTTATAACAAGAACCAGATACCGCACCACACGAACATTCTTTGCTGGCAATGTCCACAGTTCTATAATTGCTGCCGCAACTTGATGATTGATAACCCGATGGACAAGAAAAACTATGTACGTGTTTTAGCTTAATTTTGTGCTTAACCCCGTTGCACGAATTACAACTTCCGGTGCTTTCGTATCCTTCCGGAATTGTTGCGTAATCATACCCCGGGCAAGTGTTGCAGCAGGATTGGTACTTGCCTCCGCAAGACGGTCCTACGCCTTGGTACGGTGCCGAACAAGTTACCAGCCCGTCAATGCAGACGCATCTCGCAAAAAAATTCTCATTATAAGGGCAAAATAGGTCAGGTCTTTGGAGAGGAGGGCATGACGTCAAATTATAACCTTCCCAGGTACATCGTTTTTTGTCGTCAATATCAAACTTATACCCATCACAGTTCCCTGCATCCAACACAAAACATACGCGAGCCAACTGCTGGCCTTTCGTTTTAGTGCTTTCTATGGAAGTAAAATCAGCTTTTAACTGCGGAGTGTTCAGGCTTGCATCAAGGGACAGAGCAGACGCTTCACTAAAAGAATAAGTGAAAAGTAAAGAAGAGCAAGACAGCAAAATCTTAGTGTAAGACACCATAATACCACCTTCTATAAATATTTGCCTACTCTTCACACCCTTTCAGTATAGCAGAATCTAAATAAATATCAATACAAAAACTACATTTATATCAAAAAAACAACAAATAATTAATTTTTTGAGTTTAAAATAACTAAAAGATAAAAAAATCTATAAGCTACTCTTTAAATTAGTAAAAAGCTGTTTATATTAGAATAAATTATAAAAGTTTTAGACTTTTGGGGAGAAAAAACAATGAAAGTTTTAATAGCAGAAGATCACGCCTTGTTCAGAGAAGCATTGGGCGGCTTGCTTGCTCAAATTTTACCCGATGTTAAAATCATTGAAGCCGCCACCTACCAAGATATATTTTCCGTTTTTGAGCAAGGTGAAAATATTGACTTTTTAATACTTGATATAGGTCTTCCCGACCTCAAATGGGAAGATGGAATATCTAAGCTTCGTAACCTCAATTCTAATGTTAAAATAATTATAGTTTCCGCCAGTGATGACATTAAAACCATTCGTAAAGCGTCTGAATATAATATTGTAGGCTATATTGGTAAAAGTTTTTCTCCCAAAATTCTCACCTGTGCGCTAAAAATTATTTTTGAAGGCGGAACTTATGCCCCGATAAGCGCAGTATCCTCAACCGAAAAATCTTCTCAAACCCAAACTCAATCTCTCCGCCACAATTTGACCCAAAGACAAGAACAAGTCCTGCGCTTGGTGGGTGAGGGCAAGTCTAATAAACAAATTGCCTATGAAATGCAAGTCTCAGAAGCTACCGTAAAACTGCATATTAATGCCTTGCTTAGAAGTTTGGGTGTTACTAATCGTACTCAAGCCGTGATTACAGCTCAAAAGATGGGGCTGATTTAAGCTTTTCTTTCCAAAATAAAAAAAACAGCAGGTTTCCACCCTGCTGTTAAACTTTTATGCCGCCTCTAAGGCAATCTTCCTAGTATTTTCTTTCACAGCTGCAGACAAATGTTCAAAAGCTTTTTTCTCAATTTGACGTACCCTTTCTCTGCTCACTCCTAGCTTGACGCCTATATTTTCCAGAGTTTCTGGCTCATCAGTCAGCATGCGTACTTTTATAATATATTGCTCCCGTTCAGATAACTTTTTAAGGCTATCAGCTAATATTTTTTTACGCAAACTATATTCCTCTTTAAGAGCCAAAGAACTCTCAATATTTTGGCGCTTATCAATAAGAAAGTCAATTTTTTCATCATCGGAGTCATTGCTGGCAGCTACGTTCAAAGATTTATCTCCGCCCAAACGCCGATTCATTTCAATCACATCTTGCTCATCAACCACCAGTTCATTAGCAATTTTTTTAACGACGGAAGGCTCAAGCTCTTTGTTGTCATATACGCCGAGTTTGGCTTTAATCCGATTAAGGTTATAGAATAGTTTTTTCTGGGCCGCAATGGTTCCGATTTTTACCAAAGACCAAGACCGCAAGATAAAGTCATTAATCGCAGCTTTAATCCACCACATTGCATATGTAGCCAGTCGCACGTTTTTATCAAGATCAAACTTTTTTACAGCCTGCATTAAACCGATATTAGCCTCAGAGATAACATCAGCCATAGGCAAACCATAGCGTCGATAAGTCAGTGCAATTTTAGCTGCTAGCCGCAAGTGAGATGTTACCAATTTATGAGCCGCATTTACATCACCGTTTTCGCGAAAAGCACGTACCAGTTCGCGCTCTTCCTCTTCACTCAAAACGGGGATTTTTTTGATTTGTTCAAAATAAGCGACCAGACTGTTATCTTCAATAACAGCAGGCAGATTCGTTTTGTTATTTACAACCGTAACGGCTTTGCTCATATACAAACATCCTTTAAGTTAAGACTCAAAATATTAGTCCCAAACACAAAGAGAGTATCACCAAAACAGCAATAAATCAACAACTTTAATCGTATAACTATTATTTTTTTATTATCAGCCCTCTTCCGTATATGGAAAAGTCGATGGCAGAGGCGTCAAGAGAAGAAAGCTGATATACATTTTGGCTACCTTAGGGTGCCACGAGCATCGTAGTAGCAAATACTTCACCGGATTTTTCCGGCGGCAAGAAGTTTATAATCTCCACTATGGGTGATGATTGATTTTTGGGTCGATATATAAGCAAATAAATATTGTAGTCTTCGCCGCTTCCGGCACTTTTGCATAATGTAAAATCGGTATCTTCTATTCCCTGATTAATCTTGAGCGTAATCAAACGGTTGGCAGTACGAAAATCGTCAGCGTCGGTAAAATTATCCGGAACCACCGGTACAAAAGAATGAAGATTTTTGACCAACAAATTGCGACGCCTAACCTCACGAATACTGTTGTCAGATTCATTTTGGTTGTATTCTTGAATTTTTTGTAAAACGGCCTGAATCATGCCCTCATCAGAGCAAACCGGCCGTCCGTTAACCTGATTGCCGAGCCACGCCGCAGCCTTAGCCGGCTCATGACAACATAAACCGGCAAGCAAGGACAAACCAAACCATAAACTGCGGCGCAAGGCAAACCTCTCTTAAAAGTTAATTGACTTAGGTGTTCTTGGGAAGGGCAATACATCACGAATGTTAGTAATGCCGGTAACCAGCATCATCATACGCTCAAACCCCAGCCCAAAACCGGCGTGCGGTACAGAGCCATAGCGGCGAGAGTCCAAATACCAGGAGTAATTTTCTTCCGGCATTCCGAGCTCTTTAATACGATTAAGCAGCAGTTCATAATTGTCTTCACGCTGAGAACCGCCGATGAGCTCACCAATTCTCGGAACCAATACATCCATCGCGGCTACGGTTTTGCCATCCGGATTCAACTTCATATAAAAAGCCTTAATCTCTTTGGGGTAATCGCGCACAATTACCGGCTTTTTGAAGTGCTCTTCCGCCAAAAAGCGCTCATGCTCGGTCTGGAGGTCAATACCATATTCCGGAGTATATTCAAACTTTTTGCCGGATTTTTGCATAATTTCAATAGCTTCAGAGTAAGTAATCCGCGCAAAGTCATTATTCATAATATTATCAAGAGTTGTTTTGAGGGTTGGGTCAACAAACTTCTCAAACAGCTCCAAATCTTCGGCGCAGTTTTCCATAACATCTTTCACGCAGAAACGCACCATATCTTCAGCCAAATCCATATCATCGTGAATATCGGCAAAAGCCATTTCCGGCTCAATCATCCAGAACTCGGCAGCATGGCGCGGTGTGTTGGAGTTCTCGGCACGGAAAGTCGGCCCGAAAGTATAGATATCACCAAGAGCGGTAGCATACATCTCACCGTTAAGCTGTCCGGATACGGTCAAGTGAGCCTCTTTGCCGAAAAAGTCTTGAGAGTAATCGATTTTGCCGTCTTTAGTACGCGGTGGATTGTTCAAGTCCAAAGTTGTAACCTGAAACATTTCGCCGGCACCTTCACAGTCAGAACCGGTAATAATCGGGGTATGTACGTATTTGAAGCCTCTCTCTTGGAAAAACTTATGGATAGCATAAGCCAACTGCGAGCGGATTCTGAACGCCGCACCATATTTGTTGGTACGCGGGCGCAAATGAGCAATAGAGCGTAAAAACTCGTCGGTATGTTTTTTCTTCTGCAAGGGGAAATCATCCGGTGCAATGCTATAGATTTCAATTTCCTTAGCAATAACTTCGTACTTTTGGTTTCCGCCTTGAGATTCGACCAATTCACCTTTAACGGCTAAAGACGAACCGGTTGTGATTTTTTTGACATCGTCATAATTTTTCAGGGTATTATTGGCAATAACCTGCATATTTTTCAAACAAGAACCATCATTAACTTCAATAAATGAAAAATCCTTGGCATCTCTTCTTGTTCTGACCCATCCTTTAAGTAAAACCTCGGGCAATGGAGTTTCGGCCGCCAGAAGTTTAACGATTTTTGTTCTTTTTAGCATTTATAAAACCTCTTTCATCAACATCAAAATTTGTTTGCCAATAAAACAACAATAAAAACAATCTTAAGCACTATACATCAACAGAAATTAATTGTCTAGCATTGACAATTAATTTATCACGTATAAAATGACACCCAAAACCATTAAAAGGAGAAAGATAATGAAAAAGTCTGCCTTATTTTTAGCGTTTGGAGCGATTCTGCTGTCATCATGTACGACGGATATCGGCACCAATGAGTTTGATGTCAGCAATGCCAACACGGTTAGTCAGGTAATGCCATGTACGGTAATCAGCGTTCGTCCGGTTACAGTAAGGGATTCGGATAGCGGCAACGGAGCAACCTTAGGTGCGATAGCCGGCGGAGTCGCGGGCTCGCAAATCGGTAGTGGTTCCAAGGCAGGCGTATTGGGAGCTTTGGGGGGAGCTTTGATTGGTGGTGTAGCAGGCACCATAGCCGAGGACGAGCTTTCTACCCAGTCAGCATTGGAATATATTGTTAGATTGCAAAACGGCAATATGCAAACCGTAACGCAAGGTACGGATGTTGTTTTGCAAGCCGGCCAGAAGTGCTATTTGATATACGGCAATCACGCGCGAGTTATACCGGCAAACTAGGATATTAAGGCTTTAGGGCAGGGCGCTTGGATTAAACAAGCGCCTTGTTTTTCAATAAAAAATAAAAAAAATGATAAAAGACATCATTTTTTACTTGACCAAATCAAAAAATACCTTTATATATACGCACAGTCTTAACTGTGGTCCCATCGTCTAAAGGTTAGGACACCACCCTTTCACGGTGGTAATATGGGTTCGAATCCCGTTGGGATCACCAATACAAAAAAAGGCTTCCTTTATGGAGGCCTTTTTTTGTATTAAGAATAATCCCAACATGGATTCGAACCCGTGAGGGAGCGCTAAGCAAAAATGCAAACGATTTTGCATTTTTGTCTGCAAGCTCTTTGGAACATCTTATTGAGCAAGGGAGCGACAGCAACCACCGCGAAATTAGATGCCAAAGCGACGAGCAATGCTTTAGCATTGCGTAATCCCGTTGGCATCACCATTAAAAAAAGTGCCTTAATGGCACTTTTTTTAATGGTGATGCGTAGACTTGTTAACCGCCAAGGAAAGCGTAAGATTTCCGCAGACGGTGTTACAAGTCAAGTGCCCGAAGCGAAGTTAGCGCGCCGTAGGCAAGCTTTACGAAGCAAGACACCAATCGCAACACCCTCCCTAGTGGAGGGTGTTTTTGTATTGCTAATTTAACTTGATTCGAAGCCGTAAGGGAGCGCTAAGCAAAAATGCAAACGATTTTGCCACTACCGGCGCCATGCGAGCAACGCGCCTTCTCGGCCTCAATCTTTCAACTACTAACTTAGGGGGTCAAGCTGGCACAGCTTGAGCAAGGGAGCGACAGCGACCACCGCGAAATTAGATGCCAAAGCGATAAGCAATGCTTTTTAGATAGGGGATTTACTTTTTTTATATAATCCCTAAGCTGGTTGACAATCAATACCTGAGCGCGTATGCTTGCTTATTATTTGCAATTAATAAAGGGGCTAAAGATGAACACACCAATCAGAATGATAAGCTTATTGTGGGCTTTGGGCTATATCGGCAACGCTCATGCCAACCCAATGGAGGATTACCTTCAAGCTCATCAACTGCTGGAGCCTTACCGACAGAGGGTCAACTTTATTGAATCTAACGATTATATTAAAGATAAATTGCCCCAATTTGATACTAGTATAGCCGCCACTATCAACAGCCCCTTAAATGATAACTATAAGCAGGCTTATTTAAAAGATTTAATTAACCAATTTCCCTACAATGCTTTTGCTGCGGGTACCGAGTTTTCACCATTATATGGAGTGCGTTTTGACCCTTTAGGCAGTATTAAATACCTTGAATCTTTAGACAATCGCACTTGGGTTGACAACTTCCAACTTATGGTTTTGTTGCAAGCCTACCAGCCTGAAAAAATTTCTACGGATTTATATAAAAATATGGCTCGCACCAACCATGAGGAAATGCAGTCCTATTTTGCCTCTGGAAAATGGCAGTCCAGTTGGCACCAAGATGAATATTCTGCGGCCATAGGCTCAGATTATCAAGCCTGTTATGCTGATGTAAAATGTTTGCTGAGCATTGTTCCGTACTGGCGCAACTGTGATGAAGATGTAAGCGTAGTTATTCCCTGCCAATTAGCCCAACAATATGATAAAGTTGCCTATATGGATGGTGCCGGTGGTGGACACGGGGCGCAAAGCTTTATGACCTCAGATTGCGAGTTGTATGATAAATATGATTATAATGAAAATTTGACCGCTTATACAAGTAAGTTGTTTCATGAAGGAATGCCGGATTCAAGCGGTTCTAATCGTTTTTATCATCAAGCTAAATCCGTGTATAATTCTTTAATCTCGCAATATTCACCCAAGTTTGATTTAGCCCCTCAGCCCCGATGGGATGCCTTCCCTTATACTGAATGGGCTGTACAGTCCTATTATAATTTCAGTAAGTATAATGATGTCTTGAATTATGGCATTGGCTATCAACAAGCCTTAAACGAGATGACTAAGCATTATATGACTAATTTCGGCGCCACCAAAGAGCAGGCATATAATACCGCATTATCCTCCTTAAAAATCCCGTCCATGGATGATTGGGAGCTGATAAGTCCGGATAATCTATATTATATGCTTTTGAGTGGTCAACCATGGAGCAGCATAGAACAGAAACACGAAGATATCAAAGATTATTCCAAACTTCTTGAATTTAGCATTGCCTACCCCAACAATTTGCAAGAGATTATCCGTAAGGGCAAAGTTGCGGATAAAAATTTTGATATCGATTCGCCCAATTGGTTTGGCAAAACTCCGTTAATGTTAGCGGCGCAATACGGCTATTTAGACAGTGTCAAGTTGTTGCTGGCCAACGGCGCCGATATTAATAAACAAACTTCAGCCGAGGAGTGTTGGGATAGCAACACAAGTTTTTGCATCAACTACGGCAAGCGCACAGCCTTGATGTATGCTGCGCAAGAGGGGCAGTTTGATGTTGTCCGCTACCTGATTGAACAAGGAGCCGATATCTCTTTGCAAGATACCAAAGGGCTAAGGGCATATGATTATATGTTGGGCGCCTCTTTGGAATATAATCCGCATGTCCGTCCCACCATCAACGGAGGCAGCGCAGTCTATTGGGATAAAAAAGACCGCAAGAGTGCATTTTCGGCCGAGCAAATTCAACAACTCACACCATTATTAAAGCCCCAAAATTGATTTTTAACACAAGTTATGTAAAATGCTTTTTGATGATGTATTTAAAAATAAAACTCCGATTTATGCAAATCTGATTCCTTTTGGCTTTGTCCTGCATAATGGTGTTTATATTTATACCCAGCGTATAGTTGATAACCAGTTTGACTTTATAGTCAGTATTTTGCCCGACGGTCATGTCCATACACAAGTAATAGATTTAAGCACCGGCGATGAATATACGCTGCATCTGGTTGAAGGCATCGAAGGCAGTTTTATAGGCAAGGTTCGTACTGATTGCTTAAATATTTTACATCGCATAGCTGCCACTTGTTTTGCCACCCAAATCTTCAAAAGTAGCTATGCTTGCCAAATTATACAATATATAAAGGACAAGTATCATCATAATTTAGAATATTTATGGCAAAAGTTTCCCGAAAATGCAGCCGTCCGCCGCTCTGATAACCACAAATGGTACGCTCTTTTGATGACGGTAGAAGCCTCTAAAATCGGCCTTAACAGCCATGATAAAATAGAAATTATTGACTTGCGAGGCCACCCGGATGAAATCAAGCACCTCATTGACGGTCAAAAGTATTTTCCGGCATACCATATGAACAAAACCTCATGGCTGACCATTTGTTTGGACGGCAGGGTAGACTTGGCCGAAATATTATCTCGCCTTGATGAAAGCTATAATTTAGCTAAATCTAAACTTTAGTCTATTATGGCTTAAAGTATAGATATTTAATTTTCGCCTTGACAAATACCTATACAGGGTATATGTATATTAATTGAGCAGGTAATATATTTATAATTTTTTTAGAGGAGAAATATAATGACCGATACTAAACATTGTTGCTGTTCTTCAGGCTGCCAGTGCGGAGATGACTGCCAATGCACCGAAGACAACAAATGCTGCCCTGAATGCAAGTGCTATGTCCGTAAGAACAAAGAGCTGGTTCGCCGTTTTTATGAATTAATTGCCGCCCGCCGTTACGATGAAGCCGCAGCCTTATGCAGTGATGACTTTGTTTACTACCCGGAAGTCCATACCAAACTTGAAGGGGTAAAAGCCTTTATTGATTTGGAGCGCAGCAATATGGACCCATTTGGCAATTTCAAGATGACCAACCAATTTATGCTGGCTGATGACGACAGAGTAGCCGTTTATCTTACCTTTGAAGGAGATTTACAACAAGACAATTGGCATGGTGTTCCGGTAAACAACAAACATGTTTATATGGATTTTATGTGTATGTTAAAGGTAAAGCATGGCAAAATTGTTGAAAAACGAGCCAAATATGACCGGTATGATATTTTCAAACAATTAGGGGTTAGCACCTTGCCATTAAAATAGTCCGTCTCAGCCGGAGGCAATTATAGCTTTCCGGCTAGATTGTGTATTTAACAAAGTAGCTTAGATATTTCTTCATAAGGAGAATACAATGGAAACGCATCCTAATCATATGGAAAACATTCCTCGGCTTAATCGAATAGCCGGACAAATTGAAGGCATAAAAAAGATGATAGAAGAGGGACGTTATTGCCCTGAGATTATTAGCCAATTAAGGGCTGTCCGCTCAGCGGTAAAAGCCGTAGAGTCCAATATTTTGCAAAAGCACTTGCAAAATTGTGTGGCTCAGTCTTTTGCCTCAACGGAAGACAAAGACAAAAAAATTGCCGAACTTAAAATGCTGTTTGATAAATTTGATGAATAACATAACCGAAAAGGATTGTAAGATGAAGTTTCAACAAATCAGAGGCGCTACTGTAAAGCTGGAGTATAATAATACCGTTTTTTTGATTGACCCGTTTTTTGCTCCGCAAGATACTTATCCCCCACTAGCCACCGGACCTTTCCCTGACAAACGTTGGCCTACGGTTCAACTGCCCATGCCGGTTGCCGATATCGTATCAGGCATAGATGCGGTTATACTAACCCATCTTCATCCTGATCATCTTGATGAATATGCGGTTAAAGCGCTGCCTTCCGATATACCCCTTTTTGTGCAAGATAACCTTGATGCCGCCACCGTAAAACAATATGGTTTTACCAATGTAAGTCTTTTGCAGTATGCCGGCAGCAACTTTCGTGGCTTAAGTTTATATCGGGTTGATTGCTTGCACGGCCATCCGGAAACCACCCAAAAATACTATGATGCCGGACATCTACGCGCCACGGCCAGCGGGGTTGTCTTTCAATCACCATCTGAGCCGACTTTTTATCTTGCCGGAGATACCATTTGGTATGACGGCGTCAAACAGGCCATCAACCACTATCATCCAGCCATAATATCAGTTAACGGAGCTGATGCCCAATTTGTTGACAGCGGCTCAATTATTATGGGGCTGGACGATATTTGGCAAGTTATCCACGCTGCCCCGGATTCCAAGATTATAGTTTCGCATTTAGATGCCGTTCCGCATGCTATAATTGGCCGCCAAGAAGTCAATGCTTTTATCCAACATCATAATTTGTCAGGTCAAATAATTGTCCCTGCAGATGGAGAAATTGTCAGCTTCTAGTTTTGAGAGTGGAGGCTGAGGAAAGCTCAGCCTCCATCCTATTTATACTCCTACTGAAATCAAAAAAAGCCTGCAAATGTTATTTGCAGACTTTTTTTACTTATTCCGAACAGATGATTACCCGTTGGTCTTTAACCGGTTTGGGCAAGCCGTTTTTCAGTCGATAGACAATCACGGTTGCCTTGTGGCGGTCCAGCAGTGCATCATAAACATCTCGAAAGCTTAAGGAGGGAATATACAGCTCAAAGGCGTATTCTTCCATACCTTTGGCAATCAAATCTTGCGGAAACTGTTGCAACACATCTTCAGCGCATGGTCGCAAAATCCCATAATATCCGCTGTATCGCAAATAACAGGTAAATTCTGTTACCTTTTCCGGCTCAAGCACCGGCAATGGTACTCCCGGAGCTTCTTCCACCACAAAATCTTCCTTCAAAGCATAATAAAAGCTTTCTTTCAGACATACCGGATTAGTCCATACCAAAAGATCATTTTTTTCAAATTCTTCTTCCGCCTTAGCCCAAACCTCCAACTTGCCGTTAGCTTTATTAAACAAATGATATTGCGCTGCATCATAATATTTAGTCTTGCGCAACCGAATCAAAGGCTTGATTCTCTTAGCTAATTTCTCCAACTCGGTGTCGGGCAAAGCTTCCGCTTCCAACAATTTCTGTTTAAGAGTCACATACTTCAAACGCAGCTCCGGCGACAAATGACCAGGCAATGCCTTTTCAAACTTTTCTAGTTCTTTTTTTATATCCATAATCATTAGATTTTAATAAAAATAAAGATAATAATAACTCACATAAAACCATTATAGACAAAAAATATTCTCCGTCAAGACAATTTTAGCTTCCGCGTATCTCCAATTTATCAGGCTCAATCTTAATATTGTTTTTAGAAATTGGGTATAAAATCACACCCATATCCAATCAACAGGAGAAAGATTATGCTTATAAATAAAGACACTTCCGTACTTCTGATAATTGACGTACAGGAGAACCTTACCCCCGTGCAGGAAAGCCCTCGCGCCGTCATTAGCGGTTGCTCCACTCTGCTTGAGGTCGCCGGCGAACTCAATATCCCCTGCATCGTTGCTGAACAAGACCATAAAGTCTTTGGGCCGACAATGCTTGACCTGCGCAAAGTGCTAAAAAAAGATACCTGCTATTATGAAAAAGATACCTTTTCTTGCTACAAAAATGCCAAAATCCGCAAAGCCGTAGAACAAACCAAGAAAAAGCAAATCGTCATCGCCGGGCTCGAAACTCACCTTTGCGTTTTGCAAACCGCAATTGACTTTCACGACGCCGGTTATGAAGTCTTTGTCGTTGCTGATAGTTGCTCTTCGCGCAGCAATTTCCAAAATAGCTTAGGTATTCAGCGCCTGATACAGCATAATATTGATGTTGTATCTAAAGAGATGGTTTTGTTTGAGTGGATGGATAAATCCGGCAGCAAACTTTTTGATGAACTCTGGGAACATCGTTTAAGATAATCCATTATAAGGAGGAATGATGCTAAAAATGGTAATTTATCTGATATTGGCCGCAGCCGTAATCGGCGGAGCAGTCGGAGGAATCCACCTCTATAAAGTGTCTCAAAGAAACGCCGCCGAAATGGCTCAGTATGAAGGCAAAGCAATCAAGGCGCGCCCGTTTGCCGGCAAAACTCTAATCATCTATTATTCATTAAGTGGTCATACAAAAGATATTGCCGCTAAAATCCAAAAGATGACCGGTGGCGATATGTATGAAATCCAAACTACAGATAAAATCAATACTACACCATGGTTCTATTTGACCTTAAGAAAACAATTAAAAGACCATACTTATCCGGCACTTAGCGGAGAGCTCCCTGATTTGAGCCGCTATGATACCATCTTTGTCGGTTCTCCGGTCTGGTGGTATACGGTTTCTACGCCGATGTTATCTTTCTTGCAACAAGCTGATTTTAAGGGCAAAAAGGTAGTTCCGTTTTCAACTCAAGGCAGTAATTATGGCACGTTTTTTGAAGATTTTGCGCAAAACGCCCGCAATGCCAAATTGCAAAAGAGCGCTTCGTTCAATAACCTTCCGGCCAAATACGATGCCGCCGTTGATAACAAAATTGCGCTTTGGCTCAATTCTTTATAATACATAATAAAAAAAGAAAAGGCTGCTTCTTAGCAGCCTTTTCTTTTTACCATTCATCTTCGGATATTTTTTTCTTCTTAGCTTTTTTAGGCTTAGCCTTACCCGAAGCCGACTGACTTATATAGCGGCAAATTTGCCCTTTTTGAATCTCGGCGATATTACCTTTTTCCAGCGTTCCGACTGAATATTTAGGCTTAACTTCTGTTATTTTTAGCGTGGCAATTTGCGATTCTTCAGCGCCTAACGATTCGCCCGTATAAGGGTCAATAATCTTCTCACCAACGCTATATACCGCATATATCGCTCCTTTTTTCACGCTTTCTCCGCCGATATTCAGATATATTTTATCATTATTTACACTGACAACCATTGGCGGATAAATGTTTTCAATACATTTATCAACAATCTGCGCAGCTGCTTTTTGCATTAACAAAGACAAAACATCACTACACCCTTTTCCGGCCACTTCGGCATTACCTAAAGATACTCTGACCGAAGATGCAAATTTGACTTGTCTGGAAGCAAACGCCAATAATCTGAAATTAATTTCAGCTGAGGCACTATATGTGGTAAAAGTATCACCGGAGATTGAAACCGTCTGCTTGCTGGATTGAATCCGCAAGCTTTTAACGGTTCCGGTTACAATATAGTCAGTTCCCTTGACTTGTCCTAGCTTTGCAACTTCTGAGCGTTTGGCATCTTCACTTAAAATAAGTTCTTTTTCCAGAGCATAAGCTTCATCATTGTTTCTGTCTAAGACTGAAAACTTTCTGGTTGCGGTAAACGCATTAACCAACGCATCAGTAATGCCTTCAATCTGCTTATCTGCGTCCAGTGGTTTGCCGAAACAAGAAGCTTTTTCAGCCTTAAAGCCGATAACCGCCACCCCGCGGCGATTGTTTTCAGGTCCCGGAACTTCATATTTTTCAATATCAACCGTCATATCAACTTTATATGTTCCGTCATCTTCTCTGTCTGTAAACAAAATTTGATAAGACGATACATATCCGTTAATATGCGTCATAATATCGCTCTGGGTTTCTTTAGTAAAAAGTTGCTTTTCATCTTGGTCTTCATTAGAGCTCAACTCGGCTACAAAAGAAGATAAAGAAGAAGAGTCTATGGCGTTAATACTGATACCGGAGACTTGAGCAATAGCCTCTTTCAACCCGTCAACCACGGCCAACTTTCTGGTCGCGCCATATCCGGTTACCTCAACTGATACCACCTTTGCCGAGGCCGCAGAGATTTGCATAGCCATAACGGCGACAATCAGAGTTATATATCTAAAAATCATAATCATCTAATTCCAAGCCTCTCTGCACACCGGCATTTTCAGGGTTATAATTGTCTACGGTATTGTTGTTTGTTGACGCAGTGGCGCTTTTCATTCCCTTGGCATAAGCTGCAGTTTTAGGCGACCACATCAAGATTACACCAACCACCTCATGCCCGAGTTTCGGATGGGTATAGCTCCAACTATGCAGTTCTCTAATGCCGGCAAAGTTAGAAATCTGAGATTTGGTAGTTGATTTCTCATTGAGTGAGTTTGTAACATCAACATTCTCAATCATTTCTTCGGTTATGCCTTCATTTCCGGCAATTAACTTCATTTCCGAAGACGAATTGCTAACTTGAGACACTACTGATTTGAACACGGTTGAAGAACGAAGCAAATTAGTCAAAGCGTTTCGAGCATTAGTCTTAGCAAGACTTCTGGCCGATTCCAACTTTATAGCTTTCATCGCTTCACTGCCCGAGTTAGCAACTCCTGCCTGCCCAAAAGCCACTAATACCGGATATCCTTCAGGGTCATAAATAAGCCTTACACCAAATTGGTTAAACAAGACATCTTCCGGTACTACAACCTGCTGTTCTATGGTTTTGGATGACTTTTTATTAGGAATAGGGGGAATATTGCTCCCGTTTTTGAGCATAGACTTAACCAAAGCGATTCTCTTTGGAGACTTTGCAACCACAACCCTTACAGCATAATTTCCGTTACCATCATTACCTTCAAAAGTCTGTACCGGTACCAAACCCGACGTATCAGCCAAAGCCTTGGTAGTGCTTTTCACGGTAATGGCATTTTTTAACAAAGTTTTCTTTTTTTCTTCGGATGCAGCATTATATTGCTCCGGATTAATCCCTACTTCTTCAAGCTTTTTATCAAGGATTCCGCCAGTCAGAGCCAATACTTTATTCCACAAAGCTTCGGCTTGAGATTTGACTTTCAAAGCATCGGTTTCCAAAGGAGTCTGATCATCGATTAACTCCTTTATGGTTTCGACTTGGTTGGATGTAGATTGTTCTTGAGCCACCTTGGTATAAGCATTGACCAAAGCTTCCGTATAAGCCAAGGAACGGGCATCTACCCATTTATAGTTATCAGCAGGGATAGGCACGATAGCATCTCCGTAAGCCATATTAGAGCTAAAGTCACATTGAGGAGCATATATATCAATATTTTGAGCTTTACAATTATCCAACAATTTTGCCGATACTTTGTTTTTCCAATTGTTGTAGTTTTCCTCAATTTGCTTAGATGCAGATTTTTGTGGCTGACTTTCAAAGTCTTCCTCGGCTCTGGCAACTCCGCCGTTCAGACAAAGCAAAAAAGTCGACGCCCATAACAAATATTTAAACATACTTAAATTCCTAAAAAAAATTAAAAAAAGGGGAAGAACATATTTTCCTCCCCTTACACATCAGATAAGGTTAAAAACCGGCAGCTTTAGACATTTCTTTTTCAGCTCCGGACACATCAATTCCTTGAGACGTAGCATATTTAACAAAACTGTTTCCAGTAGAAATTAAATTAGCAGATAAAGAAGGAATTTCTTTGGCAATATTCAAAGCCGCTGTCAAATCTCCGCTCAAAGCGTTAGCCTTCTGAGACCAAGGCAAAGCGGCGATATAACTTCCGGTGTCAGTGACCATATCTTTTGCCGATTTAATCAGCATTGCAGTTCCAGCTGTTCCTGCCGAATATTTGAGCAAAGCAGAGCCGACTTGTTCCTTAGCCTGAGCGTCAAGCTCAGTTTTTTCATTCATCTTTTCTTCCAGCAGATTATTTGCTTTTTCAGAGAGTTCAACGACTTTTTCAGCCTCATCTGAGGTCAAGTTGCCGGATTTAAGAGCAGTTTGCTGAGCATCAAGCTCGGTGGCCAAATCATTGAGGTTAAAAGCCTTAGCCAAGTCAGATTGAGCCTCGGTTACCCCGCTCATCGCCAACGCATAGCTGGCAACCAACTTTGCACCCTGAGCACTGAGAGCATTAACATCGACGGTAGCACTTTGAGCCTCAGAAGTAGTTGAAGAAGCCAAGCTTGAAGCTGCATCAGTCAGTCCGCCCATAGAGAATCCGCACAAAGGCAATACAGCCAAAGACGCAACCACCATTTTTGATACATTATTTTTAAGCATAATTTTGTCCTTTCAGAGAGTTAAATTAATACAAATCTTTGTTTCCGAGTTGGTTAGATATTGTTTCTGCCGCTGATTTAGCCGCCAAACGCAAAGCGTTTCTTCTGGCAGAATCTTTGTCAGGTCCAATTCCGAAATATTGAACCGGTCCCACCGAAGCCACTTTGCGCGGCAGTTTTTTATCAATATTCCAGACCATACCATTGATGGATACAATTACCTTCTGCTCGCCCGATACAGGGTCAAGCTCCGGTACTGATACATTCATATACCCAACGGCAAAATACTTCACCTCACAAGACTTTGCGCCTTTGATAGCTTTGTTGCGCAAAGGCTGAGGCAATTCATCGCTGGTTGAAAAAGCATTTTTTATGGCATCAATTGAAGCCCCGCCGCAAGTTGATACAACATCGGCATAATCAACTGTTTCATAGCCCATAGAAGTCAAAATCTCATTAAAAGCGGCATCAAAATCGGTAGTAGCCAAAGTTCTGTATTTTTCCTGGCTTGTTTTTCTAACGATATTGCCGCCACTGGTTGTTTTGGTGTAGTCATTAACACTTTCATGAACACCGCTGCCGGACACACTTCTTCCAGCATTATGCTCGGCTTCACTTTGCGAGATTGATGTATCTCTGGTTTTAAAAACTTTGCTTTCGGTAACTTCACGCCCCACAAACATAAAAGAGAACAGACTTCCGTCGCCGGAGGCCATGGTTCCGGCGGTAGTTGTTTCCTTCAGCAAGGCATTAATTTTGTTTTCGTTAATTTCCGCTCGAATAACCAAATTCAGCAACTTAAGGTTTTCATTAACTTCTTCCGCCACAATTTTATAAGAAGCAATATAGTCATCCAGATTGTCGACTACTTCATTTTCGACTTTATTATATTGCTGCTGCTTTGATACGTTAAACGAAGCCACATATTGTTTCAGCGCCGCAAGTTTTGCGGCTTTTACGGCCTCAATTTTATCATCATCGGAAGGAGAGCTGCTGAACACTCCGCCTTCATATTGATAAGAAACCTGACCTTTTACCTCAACGGCTTGACTTTGAGCCGCCCAAGCCAAACAGCCGAAAAAAGCCAAACAAAAGACAATTTTATTCATGATAAATATTCCTATTTACAAGAGTTTATAACATCATTAACTTGTTCAAACTGCTCTTCAACAATATCATATTGCGAAGGGTGCAAAGTTTTTTCATACCATTTGTCATCAGTATCAGAAATATTTTTAGAAAAGTTATTAAACAAGTTCATCAAAGTTTCCTGATAAGACAACAAGAAGTTTGGTTTTTGCCCTTTCATCAAGACCACCTCATCAAAACCTCTGAATTTGCTGTCCATATATTTTTTGTTGAGGTCTGGCTGCATCATCTCAATTTTTGTATACACAAAGAAACCATACAATTCGGTAGTAGAACTTCCGGCATTATCGGACAGATTTTTAAAATCCCGAATTTCAATATTGAATACATAGTCAGGAGCAGGGATTTCCAAATTATATACATCACCATTTACAAATCTTGCTGACATTTTACTCCCGATAGCTTGCCCTTTGGTATAAGGGAGCATTGCCGCATTTTGGTTGTCGACAATATACCGAGAAAAAGATTGAGCGGCGATGGTTTTGAAATTATCTTCCGATTGCTTCATCTCGGTCAGCATTTTTTTAGCCTTATCCGAAACCACCACTTTGCTTACGGCCAAACGGTTGCCGTACTTAGGCTTGATTTGGGCATTATTGAGCTTTTCTACAGCCAAATCAAACAGATTTGTTTTAACCTCTGGATTCTCTCCGGTATAAAACCCTTCAAAAATCGCTTGAATTTCTTTTTTGCTGGGGTTGTGATTAAAGAATGTAATGTATTGCAGGTTAATCGGATAAGAGTTGATGATTTTCTTTTCGTTAAAGTCAAATACCAGAATTTGAGCATACAAATCAATTACCACTTTGTATTTTTCGGCGGTTTTTGCGATATTAACGGTTTCCAAATCAATTGACAACGACATAGCCAAAGCATCAGCTTCATCAGTATTTCCCAATGAAGTTAAAAGGTTTAACGACGGATTATCAACGTTTTTTAGCTTTTCAACAAACAACCTGTCAACGGGGAGCTTTTTTGAAATCTCATAGCTGTAAGGGTAGTTGAGTTTATTATCCTTAAAGTTTCCGGTAAAAGATAATCCTGCAAAATAAACATTTTGCGGAGTTCCGGCCGTCACCTTAGGCGATTGCTGTACATTTCCGGCAGCGCATGAGCTCAAAAATATCGTCAGGCACAACAATTTAATCCACTTCATTTCGCAACCCCTCAACTTTAATTACATTAGAATTAAGCTTTACGGTATAGCCATCGCCGAAATAGTTTTTTGTTTTTTGTACAATCATTTCCGGAGCCATTTCGGAGGTATAAGAAATTTCGGCATAATTTTTATTCAGTACCAATAACTTATGAGCCTCATAATAATCCAACTTAGTCATAAGATTAACATAAGTTATGACCTCCTGTTCAGGAACATCTGAAATATAAATATCATATTTTCTGAGACTATCAGAGGGAATGCTTTTACAAGAAACAAGCATTATACCCAACAAACAAGCGACGATAAGTTTCACGGGCGACCTCGCGCAAAAAAAAGACCAAAACCTAATACTTAAGGACTATATCAAAATGAATAATAATTGCAAGCCATTTTAGGATATTAATCACAGCGTGTATATATTTATCCAATTATTAAGGATATATCTTGCAATACATATATATAGGAGTATATAATCTCAAACCATAAAACATAACAAAGGAGGCATCTATGGAGCAAAAATCAGGAAAATTGGCTATCAGTATTATCTTAGCCGCGGGCATCGCCTTGGGCGGATTCTTCCCCGGATATTATTATTACAAGTCTAAATTAGATAATAATACCGTTACTGTCAAAGGTTTAGCCGAGATGGATGTTACAGCCAATCTGGCTATTTGGAAACTCAAATTTACGGTTACCGGCAACAACCTTGCTGCAGCGCAAAAAGAAATCAGCGCCCAGACTGATAAAGTCTATGCGTTTTTGAAACAGCAGCAATTCAGAGATGAAGAAATTGATTCCGGCCGCATTGATACCAATGACTTAATGGCCAACCCATACCGCAGTAACGAGCCATCATCTCCGCGTTTTATTTTGAGTCGTGTGGTTACGGTTAAAAGTACCGACGTTCATAAAGTAGAGCAGTCCTTGCCCAAGACCAATGACTTGATTGCTCAGGGTATTATTTTTGATAACTCGTCATATGATTTGGTTAGTTACCTGTTTACCGGCTTGAATGATATCAAACCGCAAATGCTTGAGGAGGCCACTAAAAATGCCCGTTCAGCGGCTTTAGAGTTTGCTAAGAGCTCTGGCAGCAAAGTCGGCAAGATTCGCCGTGCCAATCAGGGGGTATTCTCCATTTTGCCGCGGGAGCAGGGTGGCAACAGCGTCGAGTGGCAACAAATCGACAAAACTGTCAGAGTTGTTTCAACCATCGAATATTGGCTTGAGTAAAAACAACATAGGTAAAAGTGATGCTTCAAAACCGGAGTTTGTTCTACCGCCTGCTGTGGCTGTTCAAAGCTAATATAATTATCAGTTGCATGGCAATCGGGGGCGGTTATATGATTATGCCGTTAATGAAAAAACAATTTGTGGAAAACGGCAAAATTTTTACCTTTGATGAGCTGATTGAGATGTACGCTATTTCGCAATCAGCTCCCGGAGCCATAGCCATTAATTTATCAGCCATAACCGGTTACCGTGTTGCAGGCACTTTGGGGGCAATATTGAGCTGCATAGCAGCCGTGTTGCCGCCGTTAGTTATTATCTCGATTGTTGCCACTTGTTATCAGCAGCTCATAGACAATCATGAGGTAAATGCGGCGTTAAAAGGCATGATGGCCGCTATTGCCGCCATTATTATTGATGTCGTTATTGAGATGGGCAAAAACGTCGCCCGCACCAAAGAACCTCTGGGCTTGGTTACGGTCGCGGTTATATTTTTTGCCGCCTTTGTTTTTGATGTTAATGCCATATTGCTGATTGTCAGTGCCTTGCTGTTTTATACGCTTGTATTAAATATCCAAGCCCGAAGGAAGAAATAAGATGACACCGAGTCTATTGGATTTAGGACTTAAATTTTGGCAAATCGGCAGCTTCAGCATCGGCGGAGGCTACGCTATTATTGCCTTGATAGAAGACTTACTGGTCAACCAAGAACATTGGCTGACGATGAAGGAATATACTGATATTATCGCCATTTCTCAAATGACCCCAGGGCCATTGGCAATTAATACCTCCAGCTTTGTCGGTCTTAAACAAGGCGGAATTTTAGGTGCAACTATAGCTACCTTCAGCTGTGTGATTACCGGAATAGTGGTAGCTTTGAGCGGCTATCGTTTTTTCAATACTCACCGAGATTCTTTTGTCATAATGGGGGTTTTGCGCGGACTAAAAGCTGTTGCTACCGGCTTGATAGGCTCTGCCGGAGCCGGTATCTTGCTTTTAGCCTTAACCGGTCACAATACGCTTAACAGTTCAATTAATAGCTTTGATGCTTATGCTTTTGGAATTATGGTGGTATCTATGTTTTTGCTCCGCCGCTATAAGCTCAATTCTATCTTTGTTATGGCGCTGGGAGCCTGCGCCGGCATAGCTTTTTACTAAAAAAACACCCCATTGAGTTTTTGCCCAATGGGGTTTTTGTTTTATATGGCTTCTTTTACCAGATTATCCGGAATAATCAAGTCAGCCTCTATTGTTGATGTCACGTCTTCCAGACTAAACATCGGGTTAATTTCTTGCAAGACTAATCCTTCCGGCTCAACTTTCAGCACACATCTTTCGGTCACAATAAGGTCAACCTCATGCTCTGCAGTCAAGGGCAGAGTACATTTTTTAACGATTTTAGGCCCACCTTTAGACATATGCTCCATTGCTACAATCACTTTTTTAGCGCCAACGACTAGATCCATAGCTCCGCCCATTCCCGGCACAAAAGCCCCCGGAATCATCCAGTTGGCAATATTGCCTTCTTGGTCGACTTGCAGAGCCCCAAGTACCGTAGCATCAACATGTCCGCCGCGAATAATAGTAAACGACATTGCCGTATCAAAAAAAGCCGCCCCCGGTTTTACGGTAACGGGAATTCCTCCGGCATTGGTAATTTTGGGGTCGACTTTCCCCGGTTCAGGTCTTCCGCCCACGCCGATTAATCCGTTTTCGGATTGAATCATAATATGCACGGAATGAGGGATATAATTAGCCACTTCAGTCGGCAAGCCGATACCTAAAGTCACATAGTCACCTTCTTTAAATTCCAAGGCCACGCGCTTAGCAATAATAGCTCTGATTTGTTCTTTTGAGAGTTCCATGATTTTCACCTTATGCCGCCACAATATAATCAACAAATATTCCGGGAATGGTCACCATATTGGGGTCCAAACTGTCTACAATTTCATCAGCTTCCACAATTACGGTTTTAGCCGCGGTCGCCATGATTTGATTAAAATTGCGAGTAGTCCCTTCCAAAAAAATGTTTCCGAACTTATCCACTTTTGTTCCGTAGATGATCGCGACATCGGCGTTCAAAGGTTTTTCAAACAAAAACTTTCGTCCGTCGATTTCTACGGTTTTTTTCCCTTGCTCAACCACGGTTCCTACACCTGTTGGTGTCAAAATTCCGCCCAATCCGGCACCTGCGGCACGAATACGCTCAATTAAAGTCCCCATAGGCACGAGCTCTACTTCCAGCTCGCCGCAATTCATCTGCCTAACGGTTTCAGGATTTGTTCCGATATGAGTTACAATAGCTTTTTTGACGCACTTGTTCACAATTAGCTTTCCGCGGTCGCTGTCCGGAAAAGAAGTATCATTAGCAATCAAGGTCAGATTTTTAGTCCCGTTTTTAAGGATTTCTTCAATGACTTTAGTAGGGGTTCCGCATTTCAAAAAGCCCCCAATCATCAAGGAAGACCCATCGGCAATCATCTTGCCGGCCTCAGTCGCAGTAATGATTTTTTTCACGCTTAAAAATCCTTTCACTAATAAACCGAAAAGCATAATAACATAAAAAAATAAAAAAGTATAGCATTTTTGTACAATAGGCAATTCAGCTAAATAAAAGGCACAAAAATATCCCCATAAAAAGAGCCGCTTGATAATATCAAGAACACTTTTTATCGGGGATATAAAAACTTACACAGGACTATTTTTTATGAATACTGTTGCCAGAGCCATGAAACCCGACGGTATCACCACAATCCTCACAGCACCCGCCCATATTTCCGCCGCCGCGATAATTATCACTTCCGCAATTTGGACAAGTTGCACCTCTGTACTCAAACTTTTTCTCTTCCTGTTTTTTTTCTTTTGTCTTCATAATAAAACGTTTTAATAATTAGTAGAAAAATAAAATAGCAACGCCGTGTATACCAAATCTGCTTCTTATTGTCAATATACTTTTTGTCAAAAAAAGCCCTGCATCAAGCAGGGCTCATTAGATAACGCTAAGAGCTTATTGCTGTAAGGTAATCAGCTTGATTTCCACACGGCGGTTTTGCTCTCTTCCGGCCGCAGTAGAGTTTGACGCAATCGGGTTAGCTGAGCCATAGCCCATAGAAGTAATACGTCTTGAAGAAACCCCCTTCATAATCAGATAGTTAGCCACGGCATCGGCCCTTTCACCGGAAAGCTTTTTGTTCAAAGAAGCCGAACCTGTGCTATCGGTGTATCCTCCGATTTGTACCAGCGTGTTATCATATTCAACCAATACCTTGGCAATAGAGTCTAATACCGGTTTGAAAGAAGATTTGACGATAGATTCGTTAGAGTCAAAGGTAATGTTCCCCGGCATAATCAAATATACTTGCCCATTGACTTCTTTGACCTGAACGCCGGTGCCAACCAATTCTTGGCGGAGCTTACGAGCCTGAATATCCATATATCCTCCGGTTGCAGCACCACCGACGGCACCGATTCCGGCTCCGACCAAAGCACCTTTTTCACCGCCGACCAAAGCTCCGATTCCTGCTCCGGCAACGGCGCCGATTCCAGTACCCCACGCCGTATTAGACACTTTGCTTTCACCGGTATAGGGGTCGGTCGCACATGCTGCCAATAAAGACACCGCAGCCAAAGATAAAATCAGTTTTTTCATCAAATATCTCCTTAAATAAAAAAAAGTACAAACACGAGACTATAATGACACAATAATATATTTTTACAACCTTAAAATTTGGCATGGAATTTGCATGTATAAGTGTAAGTGATAATTTTTCAGCGTAAGGATAACAACGCTATGACTAGGGGAAAAGTAAAAAACATATGTCTTTGGGCAGCATTTGGGGCGCTGTTGTTTTTCAGTGCTCATACGGCGCAGGCCACATCGCGTATCAAAGATATTGCTGATTTTGAAGGCGTCAGAGAGAACCAACTCGTCGGCTATGGCTTGGTTGTTGGTTTGAATGGCACCGGAGACAATATCAAATCCGTAGCCTTCACCAAAGAAAGCTTGCTCAGCATGCTTGATAGAGTAGGCATAAATTCCCGCGATGGTCAGTTAAAATCCAAAAACGTTGCCGCCGTAATCGTCACCGGCAATTTGCCGGCCTTTGGCCGCGAAGGCAGCCGTATAGATGTTATGGTGAGTGCTTTGGGTGATGCCAAGAGCCTTCAGGGCGGCACCTTGATAGCTACTCCGCTTGTAGGCGCTGATGGTGAGGTTTATGCCGTAGCTCAAGGGCCTATAGCCGTAGGAGGCTATTCAGCCGCCGGCAACAACCAAACCGTAACCAAAGGAGTTCCGACCTCAGGACGCATTGCCAACGGTGCAATTATCGAAAATGAGGTAGATTTTTCCTTGGATAGCTTGCAAACCATTCAGTTAGCATTAAGAAATCCGGATTTTACCACCTCTAAAAGGGTCGCCGCCGCTGTTAATGCTTTGCTTGGTGAAGATATTGCCAAATCTTTGGACCCTTCCACGGTTAATATCCAAATTCCGGAGCGTTACCGCAACAATATAGTAGACTTAATGACCAAGATTGAACAACTTCCGGTTCAGCCGGACCAGTCAGCCAAGGTCGTTATTGATGAAAACTCCGGCATTGTAGTTATCGGTAAGGATGTTAAGATTAACAAATTAGCCATAGCTCAAGGCAATTTAACCATTAAGATTGCCGAAATTCCCTTGATTTCTCAACCCTTACCGTTTACTGACGGCACCACGGTCGTTGATACTGCAACCGAGATATTAGTTGATGAAGACACCGAAAGCCGCCTTAGCGTGCTCAACACCGGCGTCAATCTTCAAGAACTTGTTAATGGGCTTAATGCTTTAGGCGTCAGCCCAAGGGATTTAATCAGCATATTGCAGGCAGTCAAAGCCAGCGGAGCCTTGCAAGCCGATATTGAGGTGATTTAAGATGAATATATCTAGCATGACATATCAGCCCATTAGCGTCAGCACATTCCAGAGCAATAGTGCTTTAGACACCGCCAAGCTCAAGAACCGAGCTGAATCTCAGGCCGCAGCTGAAGACTTTGAGGCATTTTTCTTAAGCAAAATGACCGAGACCATGTTTGAAGGCATTTCTACCGATGGTATGTTTGGCGGCGGGCATGCAGAAAAAGTATATCGTTCTTTGCTGATAAATGAATACGGCAAAGCCATGGCCAAGACCGGCACAGTCGGTGTCGCCGATTATGTTATGAGCAGCATCTTGCAAATGCAAGAAGCCGCCGGACAGGAGGTGTAATATGGAAAAAGAACTTACCGCAACCGATGTCCAAAATAAATTAACGGACTATAAAGATATAATAGCAAGCTTTATCAACTTGCTTCAGACCGAGAACCAAGCTCTTCGAGACTATAATATAGAAGAAGTCGGCCGCCTTTATGAACATAAAGTCAAGACCGTCGGAGCTTATCGCTCGATTGTAGCCTTTTTTATCAAACATCAGGAGCTGTTGGCTGAACTTCCTGCCGAAGTCCGCAGCGAACTAAAATCCATGACCCAGCAGCTTGATACCCTGATGAAAGAAAATGATATTTTGCTGAAGAGCAAAATGGAGACCAGCCAGAGTGTTATGGATTCGATAGTTCGCCTGGCTAAAATGACCAATAAATCCAATGCTACGGCCTATGGTGCAGAAGGCAGCTATTCCAAAGTCGATAATAGCAAAAATTCCATAGCCGTGAACAGAACATTATAGGAGATAATGCCATGTCAATGTCAGCCGGATTCCAAACCGCCCTCTCAGGGATGAAAGTAGCCCAATCACAACTTGATTTGGTTAGTCGTAATATTGCCAACGTCGATACCCTCGGTTATACCCGCAAGACAGCCCAGCAAAACACCATAGTTTTGGCCGGCTTCAATGCTGGCGTCAGCATGGGCAACATTGAGCGCACCGTCAATGAAGGGCTCCTCAAAAGCTATCTTAGCTCCAATTCGACCTATGGCGGCGTTTCAGTCAAGAGTGAATACTTAAGTGAAATGCAAACACAGCTTGGTACTCCTGAGGGCGAAAACTCTATTGCGGCCAATGTCTCAGATTTGCAATCAGCATTCAACAGCTTTTCGCAAGAGGTCAACTCCGCCTCCGGCAGATATAATTTGTTGACCAATTCGCAAACCATGACCAACCGCTTAAACTCTCTATCAGAGACCATACAAAAACTTCGCGGAGACGCTGACTTACAAATTGCCTCTGATTGTGAGAGTATCAATAATCTGCTTGATACTATTGATGACCTTAACGACCGCATAGTCAAATATACGGTTCTTGACCAAGACGGCGTAGCCGATTTGGAAGACCAGCGAGACCAAGCAATACGCGAGTTGAGCGGCTATATAGATGTTACCTATTTCAAACGTGAGAACGGTGAAATGGTAATCCAAACCACCAAAGGTGTTATGCTTTTGGATAAAGACCCTCACTATTTGAGCCACAATGCGGTTACGCAAGCCAACCCGACCACCGGTTATGCCGATGGTGCGATTACCGGTATTTTTGTTGATGGTACCGATATTACGGAAAAAATTGCCGGAGGCGAGCTGCAAGGGTTGATAGAGATTCGCGATGAAACCTTGTCCTCTCTGCAATCTCAATTAGACGAGCTGGCCGGAGTTTTGATGGATGGCATCAACCAAGCCCACAACCGAGGCACAGCTTACCCTAATACCCCGTCTGAATTAGATGGAAGCCGCGTTTTTATTAATCCGGCAGAACAGCAGGTACAAATCAGCAACGGTGATGTACGCTTTATTATCTTTGATGCTAACGGCAAACAAGTTTCAACCGCTTCATTAATCGGCGATATGGGTTTTAATGCTAACGGAGATACGGTTGAAAATATGGTTCAAACCATTAATGACTGGTTGACATCGCCAACCGGAGCCAATCTTCCTCAAGCGTCAGCCTCATTTGATAATGAAGGACGTATAGTTATCAATACCGGCGATTCTACCTATTCCGTATCAATAGTTGATGAATCATCGTCCACCCTTGGCAGTACTCAGCAAGATGTTACTATCAAATTTGATAATAACGGCGATGGTGTTTATGATAGAAGCTTTGAAGGCTTTTCTAACTTTGTAGGTTTGAATAACTTTTTCAGCACTACTCAAAACGAGTCTGTTTACGATTCTAAAGTCTTAAGCACTAATGCTAACCTCGGTATACGGGAAAAAATTACCATTGATTTTGGTAGCAGTGAAAATCCCGATATGGGAAGTATATCCATCTATCCTTCAGACACCTTGGAGAGCATCGTAAACAAAATCAATTCCGATCCTAATTTGAATGAAAATCTTAGAGCCTCTCTTGTTCCCAATGGCAATGGCTATATGTTGCGTATTGATAATATGTCCGGCGGCCAGTTAGAGATTTCAGAACAACCCGGAGCAGGGGGCACGACCAGCGGTTTTCTGGATAGAATAGGCCTGCAGCCTTCAAATGTAGGTCTGTCTGGCAGTATCTCTGTACGGGAAGACATCCAAATCACCCCCGGATTGATAGCCGGCGGTTCACCAAGCTTTAATGCCAGCTCCGGAATTTATGAGCTTAATGCAGCGGCCAACAATATTGCTAATGACATGAGCCAGTTTTTTTCAGAGAACCACAGCTTTGCACAGGCCGGAAGCATAGCCAGCAGCTCAACTACGCTGGCCAACTATGCGTCCACCTTTGTTGGAAACATTGCATCAGGCATCAGCGATGCCGACAACACCTTGAGCTACCAGCAAGAGTTGCTTAGCTCTATTACCACCAAAGAAGCCGAAATCAGCGGAGTAGACTTAGACCAAGAATTGTCTCAATTAATTATCTATCAAAAGAGCTACGCCGCATGCGCACAAACATTTACCGCGTCTAAAGAAATGTTAGACATCTTGCTTGGCATGATGTAAAGGAGGTTACCATGGTTAGAGTTCCAACCTATAACAGCTATATGAATATGATAAGCCAAACTATGGATTTGAAGTCAAAGCTTGATTTGTATAGCTACCAAACAATGAGTGGGCTAAAAGCACCCAACTATTCAGGCTATGGCATGCAGGCTCATACCATCGTCAGTTTAGAGGCAATGCTTGGCGTTACCGAAAATTTCATTGATAGCAATGATATTGTAGAGGTCGAGCTTAATGCCATGAGTACGGCCATGGATTCGCTGCAAAGTACGATACAAGACTTCAAATCAGCGTTGATTAATGCCAGCGGCATGGATTTGAGCAAAACCTCACCTGACGAGACCGGTGGCCAAATCACCTTCGGCAATGATACTGTAGCAGACTATATCGGTACTACCTTGACGATTAACGGTACCACTTATACGTTTTCCAATACCGCCGGAGACGGTTTGATAGATATTTCCGGCGCCACGGACGGAGCCGGAGTAGCTGCTGCGGTTAAAGCCACGGTTAGCGGAGGCAGCGAGTTTACAATCAACGATAATACGTTGAGCTTTCCGCTTTATACGGTAGACGGCCCCTCGACAGTACTAAATGTTGCAGATGTAACTACCGGTGAGCCTTATACCATGAGTGAGGATCAATACAACAGCATCAAAAGTCTGCAAACCCAAGCTTTCAGCGCCATGAAAATGCTTGTCGATGTGCTTAATACTAATGTCAACGGCAAATACCTTTTCGGCGGCGGAGATTCTAACGAAGCACCGATAAATTTCCCGTTTTCAAGCTTGGAAGAGTTTCAGGCTTATTACGATGGTGTTAATATCACCTATCCGGACAATACGGCAGCCAACCAGTGCAATCGAGTTTTGACCGGAGAAGATACCGGAGCTTTAACCTTAGCTCAAACCGGCGGCAATACCGGAAGCATCACTGCGGCCAATGCCGGCGCCTTCGTTCAGGAAGCCGTAAATGCTAATGACAAGACTACCGGTACCCTGACATTTGATGCCGATAAAAATACCATTAATGCCACGCAGTATGGTGCCTTTTCTACCATTTCAGCCGGAGATACATTGGTGATTAATGGTGATGGAGCCGGCAATAACGGCGGCAAGGTCTATGTGGTTGAATCTGTTTCTGCTGACGGCAAAACCATTACCGTATCAGATACCACCCCCATAGCTGAAGATTTGACCGTATCTCCTGATAATACCAATCCGGATGCCACTGTTACATTCGGTACCTCATTTCCGGTTGGAACTGTTATTAATATGGAAGGCTTTAATAATAGCAATATAGCCCCTCAGGTTCAGGTAACCGGCGTCAGTGCTGATGGCTCAACTTTGTTCGTTACGGCCGATCCGTCACGCTTCCCCAATATGACCATAGATGTAACCAAAGACTGGAGCTTAGAGGCTAACTCTTATTATGTCGGAGGCAACTTAAGCTCAGAAAAAATCATCTCAGACAACCAGTCTCTGACTTTTGACATCAATGGTAATGACCCCGCGTTTGACAAGATGTTCAGAGCTCTTGGAATGATAGCGCAAGGCAATATAGTTGATACCGGCAATATGCTTGATGGCGATACGGTAGATATCGACCGCACGCTTGACCGCGTAGAAGAGGCTATGGATTTGATTCAAAGCTCAATTTATAGCTCAGGTGTTGGCAGTACAGAAAACAACGCCGACATCTATACGGTTTTGGCTAAGCTCAACTCCAACACGGTAGTTCTTAACTCCGTACAAGAAAACCATACCTCAGTAAAGAACAATCTGGAGAATAGCATCTATAACGTCAAGAACGTCGACCAAACCAAAGCCGCGGTAATGGCGCTAATGGCCGCCAACAACCTCAATGCCTCTTATGCTTGTATGCAACAGGTAATGAATGTTTCTTTACTGAATTATTTGTAATTGAGCCATATAAAAAATCCTCCGAGAAAATAATTATCTCGGGGGATTTTTTTATAGTGTCTTAATTAGTCTTGTCGGCCTGCCACAGCGGAATACTCTCCATAGTTATCTTGTCACTAGATATTTCCACCGGAGTAATTATGGTATAATAGTCTTGCCCCTCAACGGCCGGCTGCGACTTTTTGGCTAAAATGATTTTGGCGACAAAAGCACTCTTGCTGTCAATCACTTGCGCCTTGTCCAAATTATCAAGCGTCGGCAGCAGCTCTTTTGAGGTTGAAATCAAACGTACCAGCGGTTTCTGTTCCGCATCAAACTCGACCGCTCCACGCGCCACCATCACCAACGGCTTCCAGTCAATAATCAACTTGTTAATGCCGATTTCTCCGCCGTCTTTCAGCCACTGATTAAAAGATGCTTGATAATTGCTGGCGGTTTTGATTTGATTTTTAATGTCAAAATTCAAATACAGTTCTTCAATTTCGTTGGCCATATTCCATGTGTTGCTTGTTTTCAAGCTAATATTGCGTGCATCAAAAAAGTTTTCCAAAACATATTCGCCAGCATCATTTTGGCGCTGTATGGCTAATTTTATGCTTTTAATATCAGCCACATCATTAATCTGATAACCTTTGATAAACATTGTCATATTGTATAATCCATGCTCATCAAATTTCATCACCATATCCGAAGATTGAGCATTAGCAGTATACTCTTTTCCGCCCACTGCAAAAGTCTGCTCTCCGTCAAAAGAAATATTCAGCTTTGTGTAGTCGAGCAAACTTGCATTCAGCTTAACCGAAGGCACGGCCCATTCTTTATATTTTCCGTTATCCGGAGCATAAATTCTGAAATTAGAAATCTCCATAATTTTAAAAGGCGATACCGAAGTAAAATCAATATCATCATATGCAATGTCATAACCGGCCGAGTTCAATGCATATATTAATTTAGAAAATTCGTGTTTAAGAACGCCGACAGCATAATTTCTGGCAAACAGCATCCACAACACAAATAAAGCCAGCACAAACACGCCCATTCCGGTCATAATTGCTAAAGTATATTGTTTTCTAATGCTTGCAATATTTATCATAAGCCCCATCTCTCAGATAATATTTATTGTAAAATAGATTTAGTTTCCGGATAATTTTTAATAGTCTCTTGATTGAGCTGATTACATTTGTCTTCGATTCTTCGCTTCAGCTCAGACATAAACTCCTGCTTGTCCAAGCCTTTAGGCATCGGCTCCAAAAATTCGATAATAATTTTTCCCGGATGCCGCAGAAACGAATTTTTCTTCCAAAAGAAAGCCGAGTTCAGCGCCACCGGAATCAAAGGGACATCAGTATTTTCATACAAAAAGAATACCCCCGGTTTGTATGCCGAATTTTTCCCCGGTTGAGTTCTGGTCCCTTCGGGAAAAATAATAATCGACATACCGATTTTCAACAACGCCTTAGCATCAGAGAGCATTTTTTTCATGGCTTTGCTTTTGCCTGAACGATCGACCGGTACTGACCCATAGAAACGAATAGCCCACCCAAAGAAAGGAATATGCGTCAACTCTTTTTTGAAAATAAACGTAGCGTTTTTTATGATTGACGACATAAAATAAGTCTCGACCGCCGATTGATGCTTTGAAGCATAAATAGCCGCCCCTTTGCGAATATTGTTTTTACCGCGCACTTCAATTTCCATCCCGCAAATAAGCGGCATCATTTTGCGCAAGAATACCAAAACACAATCATTCCACCACCACCAATGGAAACGACGCGGCACAAACAATCCCAGCACCACGGCAATTATACACCCCAATAAAATCGTTAAATAAAATAACACATTAAAAATAAAAGAGCGTATATAAATCATATCCATTCTCCGGTCATATTAATAATCATACATTTAGCATAAACCATTAAAAATTTGGTATATTCAGAAGCCGTCAAATAAAAAGTACCGGCATTTTTCCACCACTTACTGGCCAGATTATTTGAGAATACCGGACTGGCTACAATTTTAAGGTCTTTATTTTTTGCTCTAAATTCCAGCAAGCTCCTAGGCAAGTGGTAGTTTGAAGTCACCAAACGAATGGATTTGATATTGTTCTGCTTAATCCAGTCGCCGGATTCTTTTGCGTTTTCTAAAGTATTTTTAGAAGCTTGCTCAATAATAATTTTTTTGCCGTCTTTGATTTTGAAATGTTGAGTTTTGGCAATCTGCTCAAGCGTCACCCCTTTTTCGACCCCGGAAATAAACAAAATATCACTGTATCCGTCATTGAGCATTTCAACCGCTTCTTTAATTCGGTTGCTTCCTCCGGTCAAAGCAATAATGGCATCGGTTTTGGTGTCTTTATCAATAGGATAGTTTTGGATATAATAATTAAACCACGCCAAACCGGCGAGCCAAATCAATCCCAACACAAGCCCCAATTTGCACAAACTTTTCATCACATCATCTTTTCTAAGGTTCTTTTTACGGTATAATAAGCCGTTCCCATAGCCGTAGCCGCCGAGAACAGAGGCAGAGCCAAAATCGCTACCCAGGCAAGGAAAGATAGTCTGGCATCACTGATTATTCCGCCTTCGATTTGGTCGGCAAGGCTTGCAATCATAAATATCGCCGGTACGGCAAAAGCCAGCCCGATGCATCCGCCGATAAAACCAATCCAAGCATCTTGACGCGCATACTGTTGAGCCACATAAGTATCTTTAGCGCCCATAATGTGCAAAATCTCAATAATATACTTATGAACATTGAGGTTGGCTTGCGTGGTGTAAAAGATGGCGCCTGATGTAATGGCCACCACCAAAAACAACACACTTAAGGCCAACATTTTCAGCCCGTCGGCAAATTTAATAAGTTTGTTGAGCCATAATTTATGATTGTCGACGGATGCCAACGGTGACACCTCTGCGAGCTGCTCTGCCAGTTTAGCAAAGTCAATATCTTCACCGCTTTTTACTTTTACATCAATTAACCTTGGGGTAGGCAGGTTTTTAATATCGATTCCATCTCCCAGCCAAGGTTCCAACATTTGTGCCAGTTGGTCATCATTTAACGAATGTACTTTTTCCACAAAAGGCAGAGTTTTAAGAAAGTCGACCGTTTTTTGCAAATGGATTAGGGTTTCTTCTTTGGCTTTCTTTTGGTCGGAGTGGTTTACCGGCATTACCTGCACGGTCAGTGAACCGAGGATGCTTTGGTTCCAAGCATTCAGCATAGAGTTGATAGACAATACGCCGGCCAAGGTTACGGCAAACAAAAACACGGCAATAGAAATCATCACCTTTAGGAAGATTCCCGAGGAGTCATCTTTTAAGGGGAGCTCTTGCTTACGATTAATCAGAGGTTCGTTGGCTATCATATTGTTCTCATCCCTCCTCTTAAAGCTTCATTAGGTTGATAGATTCGCAAATTTCCGTCACTCAAGTGCAGGCGAGGGTAGGCAAAATCGGTAATAAGCTTTTCACTGTGAGTAGCAATCACGACGGTCGTTCCCAGCTTGTTGAGCTCAATAAATAGCTTCATCAATTTACGAGCAATATCGTTATCAACGTTTCCGGTCGGCTCATCGGCGAGCAAAATATCCGGACGATTAATCACGGCGCGAGCAATAGCGATTCGTTGTTTTTCACCACCGGACAGAGTACTGGCTTTGTCAAACATATGTTTGTCGAGTTCGACCCATTGCAATAGCTCTTTGACGCGTTTTTTGACTTCTTTTTCGCCCATTCCGCACACTCTCAATGGCAGAGCAACATTATCAAAAGCGGACAGATGGTCAATCAGTCTGAAGTCCTGAAACACCACGCCGATTCTTCTGCGCAGCAAAGCCAAAGCATCGCGGTTTGTAAAGTTCACGTTTTTTCCGAAGACATTGAGCACGCCGCGGCTGGGTTTTTGCGCCAAATACATCATGCTTAGTAATGAGGTCTTGCCGGCGCCGCTCTTTCCGGTCAAGAAATGGAAAGAAGCTTTTCGCAAAGACAAATTAATATCGCTGAGGATTTCCGGTCCCATATCATAGCGGATACCCACATTTTTCATATCAATCACAACCGGATTCCCGATAGTTGTATCTCTCAACAAACTCATTCTCCTGCCAACGAACCAAACTCATTTATAGATACCATACAAAAATATTATACTCAATAAAATATTTTTTTCTTTGCTAAAATTTGATTTATGCATATTATTCTAACACAGGAGATATAACCATGCTGATACAATGCCCCAACTGTGAAATATGCTATCAAATAGAAAAAGACATTCTTCCCGAGGGCGGGAGAAAGTTCCGCTGTGCCAAATGCGGACAAGTCTGGCAGGCACGGCCTGAAGACGCATTTGAGGCCACCGACGACGTTAAAATATACGGAGTTCACAACGAGGGAGCAACATCAGCGTCCGATTCTGCATCAGCCTCGGAATCTACTTTAGAGCCGGATTCTTCATCAGAGTCTTTCCAAACCGAAGAGGGGGAGCAAACTCAGCTTTCAGCTGATACTCCCGAGCCCGTAGCTGAAGATGCCGCAGCCACGGAAGCAGCCGCCACCGCCGATTCAGCTCAACCGGAAGAGTCAACACCTGCTGACGATTCGTCATCTCCTGCGGATACCAAGTCATCTCCGGCAGATGGAGCTACGACACCCGAGCAACAATCAGCCGCCGAGCCATCTCCTTCTGAAGGCGGCCTCAGCAGTGATATGCAGGAAATGTTTTCTCGCCTCAATAAGCAAACCGAAATCATTGAAAATTTTGATAAAAACGCTTCAGCAGTGCAAAAGGGCATGCGTATGGCCTCTAACTCTCTGCATTGGCACAATCCGTTGATTCGGGGTATTATAGTTTTGGTTCTATTGCTGCTCATACTGTTGTCGCTGTTTTCTTTCCGCTATGAAATTACCCGCAAGCTTCCGTTTATGGAGAGCTTTTATAAAGCCTTTGGTTTTGAGTCTGTGGTTATAGGAGAAGGTCTGGAATTTAATAACGTCAATCGCCGTGAATATGAGGAAGACTACATCCGTAAACTTGAGATTAAAGGACTGATTTTAAATAAGACTGAGGAGGAACTCGCCGTTCCTACGATTCTCGTTGAATTGCTTGATAAAAACGGAGATGTTTTGCAAAGGCAAACCGTCAATGCTCCGACCGACAAACTTGCTTCAGGCGAGCGTACGGCCTTTATGTTTGTCATTACACAACCATCTACCTTGACTAAATATGTCTATCTGACATTTACCAAAGCCGTTACTCCATCTGCAGGCAACACCAAATCACGCCCATGAAAACCAGCTTAGAACATATAGTACAACGCTTGTCAGGTAAAGTACCTTCGCCGCGTCTTGAAGCTCGTATGATATTGGCTCATGTTTTGCAAGTAGAACCCGAAGATTTAAGCTTAGGTGAGGTCGAGCTTTCAGCCTCATCAGCACAAACCTTGGACATTCTTATATCTCAAAGATTACAACACTACCCGTTAGATAAGCTTTTGGGCTATAAAGATTTTTATAAATACCGTTTTATAGTTTCGGAAGATGTCTTGTCTCCGCGCCCCGATACCGAAATTTTGGTTGAAGAAGCCGCCCGCCTTTTACAACACAATCCCTCAATCCAAACGCTTCTGGATTTAGGCACAGGTTCCGGCTGTATAATTCTTTCCCTGCTGGCTGATTTTCCACAGGTTTGCGGTTGTGGAGTAGACTGTTCGCTTGCCAGCTTAAAAATAGCTGAACAAAATGCCCAGGCCTTAGGCGTATCATCACGTATTCGTTTCAAGCAGCTTGATTGGTTTTCGGCGGATTTCATCACCCAATTGGGTGGCAATTTTCCGCTGATAGTCTCCAATCCGCCCTACATTACCCGCTCCGAAATAGCCGGTTTGGAACCTGAAGTTCGCAGCCATGATCCATATGGGGCCCTCAGCGGCGGCGAAGACGGTTTGGACAGTTATCGTCGTTTGGCAGAATTATCTCCGCAGCTATTAAAACAAGACGGCTATATATTGCTCGAAAGCGGAGCCGGACAAGATGCCGCAATTGTTGATTTGTTTACCGAACAAGGACTAATGCACATCCGCACGATTCCTGATTTGTCAGGCATTAACCGCTGTGTTGTTTTTCAAAAATCCTCTTAATCTCAAAAAAAGATACACCATTTCTCAAAAATAGGTTGCAAATAAAAATTTTGTCTGTATTATACAGCACATAAGCGTAAGGTTTTAAGTTTTTTAGTACGCTTGATGTTTTCCGAAACAATTTTTTTTCACAAAAAATTTAAGATTGATTTCCCTTCCGGAAATCTTTGTTTGCGTTATGGTATAAATATGAAGAAATTAAATAATAAGTACAGAAATAATAACAATTACGGCAATAACCAAATTTATTCCCTTAATTACAAGTTTGACAGCTCCAGCCCCGCCGGTAAGTTTAATGGCACCGCCCTTGATTTGATAAAAAAATATAATGAACTAGCCAAGGATGCTCAAAGCAATAATGATTATGTTATGGCTGAAGTCTACCGTCAATATGCCGAACATTATCGCAAAATAGTTACCGAAATTAATGAGAAAAAACAGCAAAGAACACCCCCTTCGGCATCGTCTCAACCAGCAGCTGAAAAGCCTGCTGAAGCAATTGAGATGACTCAACCCCAACCCTCAGCCGAAGATATCCGTCCCGCAAACGAAGATAACGCACCGTCTCCGCAAGTCGAAAAAAAGAGCTTTACCGTTATTGAAGTCACCGAGGAGCAGGCCTCACAAGACACAGCTGTTAATACAGAACCAGCCCCGGCTCAGCCCAAAAAGAGAGTCTACCGCCGTCGCTCTTCAGCAAGTAAAGAAGCCGGAGATGCCACAGCATCTGTAGGCTAATAATACTTCTGCAATTTTGTTATAAGGAGAATGCAGATGTTGTTTCTTATCGCATCATTGATTGTTATGTTCTGCGCCTCACTGGTAACGATTCGCACCCTTATAGCATACAGCCATTTCCCTTTATGGATAAATGTCATAACCACGTTGATTGTATCCATCAGTTGGTTTGCACCGCTGTTGATAGGCTGGCTTCGTTATGAAGACCTCTGGCAGGGCAGTGTTTATAATATACTGCATAACTTGGGTTATACGCTGTTCGGTTTTGTGTTTATTTTATTTTGCGTTCTCTTGTGTCGAGATATAATCTGGTTTGCGGCTTACCGCCTTGGTAGCTTGTTGCATTGGCAAGTTGAAGCGATTAACCCGATGAATGTTTCATTGCTCAATAAAGCAAATCTGGCCGTAATTATTGCCTCCATGTTGATTTCTGCTTATGCTTTTTATGAAGGTGTAAAAGAACCTAGGCTAGTTGAGCTGACCTTGCAAAGCTCCAAAATCAGCCGTCCGGTAGATATTATAATTTTGAGTGATTTGCATGTCGACCGTACCACTTCGGTCAAGTCGCTTAAACATCTGGTAGCCCGAATCAAAGGTTTGCGACCTGATGCGGTTTTAATTGCCGGTGATTTGGTTGATGATAAAGTCTCCAAAATGCCGGAGCAGATTGCCGCCTTGCGCCAAATCCGAGCCCCTTATGGCACCTATATAGTTTTGGGCAATCATGAGTTTTATGCCGATATTCGCTCTTGGATGCCGGAATTTTTAACCATGGGCTATCGCTTTTTGTATAATAGCGGCTTTAATCTGGATAATTATAATCTCTATATCGGAGGGATACCAGATTATAACACCACCCGTTTGGCAAGCTCACCGATGTCTCCCGATATGGAAGAGACACTAAGAGCATCATCACCCGATTCTTACAAGATATTATTGTCGCACAGTCCATCCTATGCCTTAACCTTGCCGCCTGAAACGGTTGACCTGATAGTCTCCGGCCATACGCACGGCGGGCAAATTTTTCCATTTCATTTGCTAGTCAAGCAAGTCAACAAATTTTTAAGCGGTCTCTATGATGTCAACGGTATGAAGCTTTTTGTTAGCAATGGATACGGCTACTGGGGGCCGCCGATGAGGCTTTTGGCCCCGTCAGAATTGGTTTTGCTCCATTTAGAGCCGGTCTCAGATAATAGCAAAAATAAATAGTATAAAAAAAGTTGTCGCCAGCTTGATTTTACCGCTGGTTAGTTCTTATATATAAATATGAGGAAACACAGAAAAGGGGTGTTGAGCATGGATTTTGAAAAACTAACCAATAAGTCAAAAGAGTTAATACAAGACGTAGTCAACCGTGCCGCCAGAGACAAACATCAATATATCTCCAGCGAGCATCTGTTGAGCGTTATGCTTAATATGAAGGATTCAACGGTGCCCGAGCTATTAAGCGCAGCAGGAGTCAATGTCTCGGCATTGAAAGATTCGGTTGATGCCGCCATCAAAAAGCTTCCGGTAGTCAGCGGAGACAGCGTTCAAACCGTCATGAATCAGGACTTTACTCGAGTTATGATGGAGGCTGAAAAACTGGCTGAAATGTCAGGCGACAGCTTCGTTACCATAGAGCGCATTTTGCAAGCCTTGGCTCAAACAGCAGGTACCAAAGCCTATGATTTGTTAAAATCATCAGGGCTTGACGCCGTCAAATTAAATCAGGCAATAAATGATATGCGCAAAGGCCGCGTTGCCGATTCTGAAAGCGCTGAAGACAACTTTAACGCTCTGAAAAAATATGCCATAGATATTACCGCCAAAGCCAAAGAAGGCAAGCTTGACCCGGTTATTGGACGTGATCACGAGATTAGACGTACCATTCAGGTCTTGTCGCGCCGAACCAAAAACAATCCGGTCTTGATTGGTGAACCTGGTGTTGGTAAAACCGCCATCGTTGAAGGCTTGGCAATGCGTATTGTCAATAATGATGTCCCTGAAAGCTTACATAACAAACGTCTGCTTGCTTTGGATATGGGCGCTTTGATAGCCGGAGCTAAATTCCGTGGTGAGTTTGAAGAGCGCTTAAAATCCGTCTTGAAAGAAGTAGAGGAGTCAGACGGCAGCATCATCTTGTTTATTGATGAAATGCATACCATTGTCGGCGCCGGTGCCTCTGAGGGCTCAATGGATGCCTCCAACTTGCTTAAACCGGCTTTGGCAAGGGGTGAGCTGCATTGCTTGGGCGCTACCACTTTGAACGAATATAAAAAATATGTTGAAAAAGATGCCGCTTTAGCCCGTCGTTTCCAGCCTGTATTCGTCGGAGAGCCAAGCGTCGAGGAAACCATTTCGATTCTGCGTGGTATTAAGGATAAATTTGAGCTGCACCATGGGGTCAGAATTGCCGACAGCGCATTGATTGCGGCAGCTACCTTGTCTAATCGCTATATTACGGACAGATTTTTGCCTGATAAAGCTATTGACTTGATGGATGAGGCCGCCAGCTCTGTACGTATGGCGATAGATTCTAAACCTGAAGAGCTTGATGAGCTTGATCGCCGTATCTTGCAGCTCAAAATCGAGCGAGAAGCCCTGAAGAAAGAAAGCGATGACCAGTCCAAGTCCCGCTTGGAACTCATCGGCTATGAAATTTCAGGACTAGAGGCCAAAGCCAAAACCCTTGAAGAAAAATGGAAAAAAGACAAACAAGGCTTGGCTGATGTTACTGAACTCAAAAACCAATTGGATAAAGCCCGTATTGAGGTTGATATCGCCAAGAGAGAAGGGCGCTATGAGCGCGCCGGCGAACTGCAGTACAGCATTATCCCCGACCTTGAGAACAAGCTCAAATCTCTGGAAAGCGCCGCTAAAGGAGCCAAAAACCACGCCAGCGAAACCGTTACGGATGAAAATATTGCCGCAGTTGTTTCTAAGTGGACAGGTGTTCCTGTTGATAAGATGCTTGAAGGCGAGAAGGAAAAACTCCTGCATATGGAAGATTATCTGGCTAAAAGAGTCGTCGGCCAAAAAGACGCCATTGTCGCCATTTCTAATGCTGTAAGACGTTCGCGTGCCGGCATTGGTGATGCCTCACAGCCGATAGGTTCGTTCCTGTTCTTGGGTCCGACCGGTGTCGGTAAAACCGAGCTTGCTAAGACTTTGGCTGAGTTCTTGTTCAATGACGAAAAGGCAATTCTAAGAATAGATATGTCCGAGTATATGGAAAAGCACGCCGTAGCTCGTCTGATAGGCTCTCCTCCGGGATATGTCGGCTATGAAGAAGGCGGCATGTTGACTGAGGCTGTCCGCCGTCGTCCATATCAGGTAATTCTGTTTGATGAGGTTGAAAAAGCCCACCCCGATATCTTTAACATTTTGCTTCAGGTATTGGATGATGGCCGCTTGACCGACGGACAAGGCCGCACGGTAGACTTTAAGAACACGATTATCATTATGACCTCTAACCTAGGTGCTGATATTTTGTCACAAGCCACCGGAGCTGATGACCCGCGTAAGATAAAGGCTCAGATAATGGACATTGTCAAAGCCTCGTTTCGACCGGAATTTATCAACCGTATAGATGAGATTATTTTCTTCCACCGCCTGGATAAAAATAATATCAAAGATATAGCGGCCATTATGATAAAAGGCATCGAGAAACGCTTGAGCGAACACAACATCACGCTTAATGTAACGGATCCGGCCTTTGTCTGGATAGTCAATAACGGCTATGACTCGATTTATGGTGCAAGACCTCTAAAACGCTTGCTAAAAAATCAAATAGAGAATAAATTAGCTCTGAAGATTCTTAGCGGCGAAATCAGCGACAATGATTGTGCAGATATCGTTGTCGGCAAAGATGGCCAACTTGACATAGTAAAGAGTAAGAGGAAGAAATAAATGACATCATCAGAGTTATTTCATAAGGCGTTTAGAGTAGCACAAGACTATGATGTAAGCACCCCTGCTAACAGTATAGTCCTGTATAGCATCAGCTACTTGCCCACAAAAGAGAACCGCGACAAAGCGTTTAGTTATGTGAAAGCACATCCTGATAGGATGATGATAGAGCATACCGACTGCGGAGCCAAATTGGTTGAGATGGGCTTGTCCAGCAATGACTGCGGACTCAGCTCCGATGAAATAGCCGATATCTGGTCAATAGCTTCCAAACGCTTTATTGACGCGGCCAAAGGCGATGTAATAGCATTTGTGAACGGAGCCGACCCGAGGAGTGTATTCCGCACCCAAGAGTTGCCCTCGATTTTGAACAACAAACACATCACCACCATCAACGGTGAAGATAAGTTTAGCTTTGCTAAAAAATTCGCTTAAAGCCTAAAGCATGGCAAAAAACTGCGTTATTGTTTAAGATAACGCAGTTTTTTTTATCCTCTCCCGTGTAGGGAGAGGGTGGCGGCTGCGCCGTCGGGAGAGGAAGCTGAGCCAGCTTCACCCCCTAACTTTGCTGTTGAAGAATAGAGACAAAGAAATCGCGCCACGATGCTCGTGGAGCCCTAGGTTAGCTGTGGTTTGTTTCGTGCCCAGAAAATCGCGTTGCTTAGATAGTGCTCATTGCGGGGCAATATCTCCTTATTAACTTCAAACCTATGCCTTTATAAAAAAACACCCGCGCAATATATTCCTCTCCCGTGCAGGGAGAGGTCGACGACTGAGTCGTCGGGAGAGGGCTGCCCCGACGCGCAAGCGCCGGCATTTATTTTTATATTTTTTAGCCTCCTTTTTCCGGTTTCCTTCCGCCTTCTCTTTTTTTTACCTTACTCATTCCTTTACGCCATCCTTTCCTTAAACTAGTTAGACAAAATTAGCCATAATATATAATTTTACCCAAACTAACCATCCACCACAGGCTGCAAGCCTGTGCCTCCGGCTCGGCCGGAGAAGCTGTGCCAGCTTCACCCCCTAACTTTGCTGTTGAGGAATAGTGGCAAAGAAATCGCGCCACGATGCTCGTGGAGCCCTAGGTTAGCTGTTGAGTGATAGCAACAAAAAAGTCGCGTTGCTTAGATAGTGCCC
>CALXRR010000007.1 GCA_944390905.1 uncultured Alphaproteobacteria bacterium | reverse complement strand
TACCAATTATGCCATTTGCTATTAGCGCAAACGCTAAGCGTTTGTTGGTCTACTCACCCGACGGCGCTGCCGTCACCCTCTCTTTTCAAAGAGAGGGAATGTAAAGGAGATTGAACATGAAAACATATTTATATTTAACAACGGCGGTCGCCGGAATGATGATTGGTGGAAATGCTTGGGCGCAATGTGTGAGCACGCAAGACTGCGCGACGCTTGGTTATACCGAAACCTCTTGCCCCAACGGCGGGGTCAAGTGCCCCTTCGGCAATAAGTGGTTTTGTGGCGGAGTAGCAGAGAAAGAATGCTCTGATTTAGGATACCCATTTACATGTACCGGAACCGAATACGCCGGAGGAAGCGGAGTTGCTTGCGCGGATAAATACTACCAAACGTGTAGTTGTGCTGATGGATATAGTTGGAAAAATAACGCCTGCCAAGAAGTAGTTCAAAATGGCCCTGACGGTGAGGTATATCGTTGTGAGGGTAAAGTAATTGCGGTTAAAACAGAATATATGGATTTTTATGTACAGCTTGATCAACGTTTGCTTCACTTTGATGCTATTCAAGGTAGTGGAGCTGTGTCATATTGCAATGGCACGATAAATGAACCGACTCTTAAGCAGTTTAATGTTATATATACAAATAAGCCTTCACTTAATGCACTATTTAAAAAATATGGAGGAAGTGAATTTACTGGTGATTTCTACTGGAGTTCTGAAGAAGATGATAATGGTAGATATATATTTAATATGAGTAATGGAAGCGTTGGTTCTATATGGAGCAGTTATCGTGCTATGGATAGAAGCGTTATTGAACCATAAATTAATAATATTAATCTCGTCAGGCGGGGTAAGAAAAAAGGGGCTTGAAATGTTTGCGCTTTTAGTGTACTAAATGCTTAATTTTGAATTTTAGTACTGTTGTTGAGAGGCTATATGTCTGATAATAAAGTTAATCCGCGCAAGTGTTTTGCCATTATTTCTCACCCTGATGCCGGTAAAACTACCTTGACCGAAAAATTGTTGCTGTTTGGTGGTGCTATCCAGCAAGCCGGCGCCGTTAAAGCTCGCGGCGAAGCACGCCATGCTCGTTCTGACTGGATGAAAGTCGAGCAAGAACGCGGTATCTCTGTGGCGTCTTCCGTTATGAATTTTGAATACAACGGTGTTACTTTTAATCTGCTTGACACCCCTGGTCACGAGGATTTCTCCGAGGATACTTATCGAGTATTAACCGCAGTAGACTCCGCCGTTATGGTGCTTGACTCTGCTAAAGGTATTGAAACCCAAACTAAAAAGCTGTTTGAGGTATGTCGTTTGCGCAATGTGCCGATTTTGACCTTTATCAACAAACTTGACCGTGAAGGTCTTGACCCCTTTGTGTTGCTTGATGATATTGAAAAAACTCTGGCTCTTGATGTGACCCCCGCCAGTTGGCCTATCGGTATGGGCAAAGATTTTCTGGGTTGTTATGACCTGCTCCGCGACCGCTTAATCTTGATGAACAAGACCGGAGATAAATCACAAATCAATGCTACTATTGAGACTTGCGAAGGGCTTGATGACCCCAAGCTTGACGCCATGCTTCCGGCTCATGCCGTTGCCAAGCTGCGCGAAGATGTGATGATGGTAAAAGAGCTTTGCCCTGCCTTTGATTTGGAGTTGTATTTGGCTGGAGCTCTTACCCCTGTATTTTTCGGGAGTGCCATCAATAACTTTGGTGTGCGTGAGATTTTGGAAGGTTTACACGAAATTGCACCAACTCCGCGCCCGCATCCGGCGGTCGAACGTATGGTCTTGCCTGATGAAAAGAAAGTTACAGGGTTTATTTTCAAAATTCAGGCCAATATGGACCCCAAGCACCGCGACCGTATTGCTTTTATGCGTATTTGCTCCGGACACTTTAAACGCGGAATGACTTTGCAGCAAATCCGTACCGGAAAGGGTATCAAAGTCCCTACTCCGGTGATGTTTATGGCACAAGACCGCGAGCTGGCCGAAGATGCTTATGCCGGTGATATTATCGGTATTCCAAACCATGGGCAGCTGCGTATCGGTGATACTCTCACCGAAGGCGAAAAGCTCAAGTTTACCGGTATTCCGAGTTTTGCTCCGGAATTACTCAAGTCGGTGCGCGCGCTTGACCCGCTCAAATCTAAGCACTTGGGCAATGCTTTAATGCAGATTGCCGAAGAAGGCGGAGCGTCTGTTTTCAAGCCTATCAGCGGCGGAGAATGGATTGTCGGCGTTGTGGGTGCTTTGCAATTTGAGGTTATGGCCGACCGTATCAAAAATGAGTTTAATATTCCGGTACTCTTTGAACCGACGCAATACTTCACGGCTCGTTGGGTAGGCAGTGATGACAAGGCTCAATTTGAGAAGTTTATGGCTGCAAACCAAATCAGTTTAGCTGAAGACCACAATCATGCACCGGTCTTTTTGGCTCGCAATGCTTGGCATTTGAACAAGACGCAGGAGGATTTTCCTAACGTCAAGTTTAAGAAGACTATTGAATAGAAGCTGGGGCGCTTGTCTCCCCTCTTCCGACGGCTCTGTCGTCGTCCTCTTTCCTCAAAGGGAAAGGTAGAGGGGTTAGCTGTTCCAATATCTGTGGCCGATATGTTCGCGGATGCTTCTTATCTCGGCGTCCTGTGGGTTTAGTCTGATTTCTCCGCCCAAAGTATGCTGGGTATCAAATCTTTGTCCGTCAATCTTTACGCCTTGGTTTTTGATGATGGTAACTCTATTGCGGTAGGTGCATTCCTTTTTATTGCACTCCAAATCGAGCCAAGTTTTATCAATCTTCTTACCTTGCCAAATTTTACGCAAGGTTTTAGTTTGTTCCTCGCTCAACTTGGGGCTGGCGCTCTTTTCTTGCCAGATTGATTTTACAAAATTTTTGCCGCGGCTTGGCAAAACTATCATATTGCCCTGCTCGTCCTTGACCGCGACCGCCTTGCCGCTATTGTCAACCAAAACATCAGGAACTGAAATGCTAAGCATACTCAAGCTGCCGGCAACAATCCCTATCCAGCCTAACATCCGCCACGGTTTTTGCCACAAGCAGAGCCATAATCCACCCAATGAAATCAATATCAATCCCCACATCGGCATTCCAAGCAAGGCCATTCCGGCTCCGGGGAGCGAGGCTACATAGGCCGTAATATCGTTTGCCAGCCCTATTCCAAAGCCCAAAATCTTTAACGGCCAATAGTCTAAACCGAAGGGCATCAACAGCAAAACTATCAATACAAACGGCATTATCAGCAAACCTATTACCGGACCGGCAAGCAAGTTGCCCAACGTCGTATACAAAGCAATACGGTTGAAATGATAAATTGAAAACGGCAAGGTGGCGGCGCTGGCGATAAAGTCAGAAACCAAAATCCCTACAATATAGGCAAAAATCAGTCTCGGCAGGCGTTTGGCTACTGATATGCGCCGCTCAACCGTGCCTCCGTTCAAAAAATGATGCAGAGGAGCGGCAAACCTTTCATAAAAAGCTATCAAGGCTACAACCGCTGCAAAAGACATCTGAAAACTGGCTCCGACCAAGGCATCAGGTGCTAATATCAAGACTATCATCGCAGCCCAAGAAATCGTCAGCATCGAAATCGCCCGACGGCTGAACAATACGCCAAGCAATACAATAAAGGTCATAATAAACGCGCGTTGCGTCGGAACCGTGGCTCCGGATATGACCAAATAAACCGCGCTGATAAATATGGCGCTCCAAGCACTGATGATTTTGGAATCATAGCGCAAGGCTAACGGCGGAATGAGGGCTATAACCAGCCTTATCAAAAAGAACATCAAACCGGCAAGCATACTCATATGCAAGCCCGAAATGGACAAGAAATGCGCTAAGCCGGAATCTTGATAATTACGGATAAGGGTTGGGCTCATATGGCCGCGGTCTCCGGCAATGATGGCTGCGGCAATGGCGGCTTCATCTGCAGGCAAGACAGACTTTATTCGCTTTACAATATCATCACGGAGGTGTTCTACTCCGGCGGTATAAGCACTACCCAAAGATGCAGGTGTCGGGCAATCAAGCTTTATGCCGCGGCTGATGGCGTAGCCCGTGCCTTTTATCCCCTCAAAAAAGATGCGGCGGTCATACTGATAACCCCGAATGGTTGAGGTTGGAAACGGAGGCATAATTTTGGCAACCATTTCAACGCAATCACCCTCAACGACGGGGGTTTGTTTGCTCATTAGGGTTATTTTATATTTGCCAGGCAGTGGCTGGTCATCAAAATCAGAGACATCATACATTAGCAAGCGGACATTACCCTTGGTATTGTAATCTACTTCAGCCACGCGTCCTTTCAAATACAGGGTTTGGGGTGAAGACACCATCGGGACTTTACTGATATATACGGCTTGAAGTTGGACATTGGTGAAGCCTGCAGTAATTAAGCTGACAATTGCTATACAAAGGAGCCTCTCCGGATGAAACCGATTGAGCCATGTGAGGATTATCAACAGCTCTATGACGCCAAGCGTCCACCATATCGAAAGCTCTGCCGGTAACGCAAAGTATAAGCCTATCCCCACGCCAAACAGCACCGGAATCCATGGTATCCAGCGGTCTTTTTCAGCGTATAAAAGTTCTGATAAGCGGTTAAGCATCTTATCCTCCGAGGGGCATAATACTCCGTTTGGCTTAAATTGCAAAAAAAAAGTTGCCAAGCATCTACAGACTTGACAACTTTTTTAGTGGTTTAATCAGACTTTTTTGGCCCAGACTTGCCCCATCCCCTCAATAAACTCCAAGGTTTTGCCTTCAGTAGCGGGACATTCAATAATGAGCCTATAGCCTTGTTCGTGGTTGATTATCACCGCACGTCTGAATTCCTGCAGGTTGTACTTATCGGCTTCGGCCTGTAATGTTGAGGTCTTGCAATGCTGACGCAAATTGTTGACCAGATAGAGCTTGTTTCCGTCGGGAACGCCTAAGAAGATGTTCTCCTTTTTATCAGTTGAGTGAACAACCAGATAAAGCACCGGATTGTCGAGTTCAGGAAAGAGAGGCTTAATCTCTCTGACCAAATCAACATAACTAATCTTTTCTTTGCTCAAACCAAGGCAGTTGATGTGCCGAATAATTTTTACTAGTCTTTTTTTCCACTTGTTCATAATGATATAAATTTAGGTTTAACAATAATATTTAATTACTTATTTTTTTACACTTATGGACAAAATTTGTCAAGCTATTTTTGTGCGCTAAAGCAAAATTGTCCATCAACAAGGCCGAAATCAACCATCGGATATTTATCTTTATCCGGAAGGTTAAAGTGCCACCACTCGTGCTCCAAAGCTTGAAGTCCGGCTTGTTCCATCAAGTCTCGCAACAAGCTGCGGTTGGCAATTAGGGCGGCATCTTGCGGACTGAGGCCTACCCACGAATATTTGGCTTTTTCAAGGTGGGTGCGGAACTCGTCCCATTTGCCTAGGGCTATTTGCTCGGCAAAATAAGGGGTATAGGCGTCGACCTCACAAGGAAAAGATAATTCTTGCCCCGTGGCGGCGTTAATCAAGCTGACATCAACCGCGCTGGCATGGCAATGCTGAGATTTTTCCGGCTCGGCGGCAAAAAAGCCTGACATCGGAATAATCTCTTTCATCAAGCGGTGTGCCAACGGCGGGCGATAAGCATCGCATATTTTGAGCTTAAGACCTCTTTGCCACAGCATGGGCGCCAACCTTTGCAAGCAAGCATACATATCATCGCAGACAAAGCAGCGATTGCCCAGCCCTACCCGCTCGTAGATATTGGTGCGCAGCATATTATTAACGCCGGCGTACATCATATCTACCGTAAAAAACTCATTAGTGGTGATTTCTTGTAACTTCATTTGTGTATCTTTTAAATTAAACAAAATAATTAATATCTTGCTTTGTTGTAGGATAATTTTTGATGTTTGTCAACCAAAGCTGCCAAACCTATAATGTATATCTATAAAATTTTACTTTATTTTTTAGTATTTTGGTGTATCATAGCGGCTATCGTAAACTGTAAGGATGTAAAAAAAGCTAAATTATGTTATTGCTTATTTTATTCGCAACGCTGGCGATTGCTATATCTTTTATTTGTTCAGTAATGGAAGCGGCGTTGCTTTCTATAACTCCGAGTTATATTGCTCAATTGGAAGAAAAAAGCCCTAAGTGGTATAAAAAAGTATCTAAACTTAAACAAAATATTGACACCCCGTTGGCGGCTATTTTGACACTTAATACCATTGCTCACACTGTTGGTGCGGCTGGTGTTGGTGCGCAGGTGGCTGCAATCTATGGGCAAGCTTATTTGGGACTTGCATCAGGTATTATGACTTTGGCGATTTTGGTGTTGTCTGAAATATTGCCTAAGACAATCGGCGCTAAATATTGGAAAAAGCTTATCCCGACTATGTGTGTGACTTTGCACATCATGATTGTGATTTTGAAGCCGTTTTTGATTATCTCGGACTTGATTATGGGTATCTTTGGCTCGGCAGAAGGTTCTGATGTTAAAGATGAAATTAAGGCTTTGGCTAAAATCGGACGGGATGAAAAGGTATTAAATGACAATGAATATCGCGTTATTAACAATGTGGTAAACCTACAAAATGTTAAAGTCGGTGATGTTATGACGCCAAGAACCGTCGTTCACACCGTGCGCCCCGGTATGACTATCAAAGAATTTGATAAGTTTTTAACCTCTACGCCTTTTTCTAGATTTCCGATTATTGATGAAAAAGAGCAACGCTACCTCGGATATATTCACAAATCGAGCTCTTATAAAGCTAAAGATACTGATGTGGTAGAGGATTTTGCCAGACCTATGCGCAGCTTTAGCCCTGAAGCAAAGCTTGAAACCGTGTTGTCGTTCATGCTGAATGACAGAAACCATATGGCTTTGGTGATTGACGAATATGAAAATTGGGACGGTATCATTACCATGGAAGATATTATCGAAACTATCCTCGGTAAAGAGATTTTGGATGAAACCGACCAAATTGCCGATTTGCAGCTATATGCAAAAATGAAATGGAAAAAGAAAAAAGAGCTGAAAGGTATTGCCGAAATCAGCGGTGAATAACCTACTTAAAGCCGAGATGTAATGCTCGGCTTTTTTATATATCAAAAAAACGTGGTATAACTTTTGGCCTTGCGTTGACGCTAAATGTTCCTTTTGTTAAAAAAATATTAACCTTGTATATTTGTAAGGTCTTTTATGGAGCTTTTTTTATAGGAACTGTATAATCTGATGTTGGCTAATGTATTCATAAAACTTAGAAAAGTCATATATTTTGTGACTGTCTACGCTTTTTTGTTTGCGAGTCTTCCGGCGCAGGCTTATCTGCCACCAATTAGCAATGCTCAGATGTATACTTTGGCGACTCAGGGCAATGTGCGGGCTTTGCGTGCTGCTATGCAGCGAGGTTTGAATATTGATACTTTGGATAGATATGGAAATACTGCCCTTTGTCATGCTATTATCCAACGAAACTATACCGCTTATAATACTCTGCGTGCTGCGGGGGCTAATCCTTATCATCCTTGTGTTAGAAATCTGCGTGAAGGATATTACGACTCTTTCTTGGCTTCTAAACGTGTGGTACCGACTACGGCCAACTCTCGTGAAGCTTATGCTTATATGGGCGAAGAGGAATTTATGTTCTCTTCGGCTACTTGGTGGGCTTTGGGTGCAGTCTTGCTCGGAGGAGGTTTGGCTCTGGCTTTAGGCGGCGGCGGTGGCGGCAGTAATGATGTATTTATTCCTGTATATCCGACGACAGATTATAGTCTTGGTTCTTTAGCCGGAACTTCAAGACCTAGCTATCCGTCAACGAATCCTTATGACCCTGCCATATTACTCGAAATTAACGGCGGAACTATTACTAACGGTGCGGCTCCGGATTATAACTTGGGCGGAAACAATCCGAACGGTTGGTCTATATCTAACGACTCTCAAGTTGTAGTTGACGGCTTACCAACGAAGCTTACGGATTTGATTGATTTTAACACCAGCGCTCTGGATTATGGAAACTATATTCAAGCCGCAATGAAAGGTGTATATGGATCTACGGTTAACAATGGTTATGATGTGACGAATCCTCGTTATGATCCGTCTAAAGATTATATTATAACTTTAGGAAATAATACTACTGCTTTGGTTGCCTTAGCTGATAGTAAAGCTAACAACTATTCTAAAATCAATATTAATGCAGCAAATGGCACAATTGGTATGATTGCAAGCCAGAACTCTACTGCGACAAATGCTACAAACGGGCAGATTACCATGAATTATTTGGGCTCGAAAGATAATCATGGTGTAATTGGAATGTATGCTGATACTTCTTCTACAATTATAAACAATGGATCTATTACCGGGCAAGACCAATCGACTTCAACTTCTGCCGGAACTATGACCGGTATGCGTGGACAGATTGTAAATCAAGAAAACCCGCCGTATTCTAAGACTAACGTACAGAATAACGGAACTATTCAACTGGGAATTAATGCTAATAACCGTGAAGTACAGACTTCTTTGGTGGGCATGGGAAGTTGGATTGAAGATGAGTTCTTAAATGGTTCTATGTTGCTTTCCAGAGCAGGTTTTGTTTACTTGGATAATTTGGGTAAAATTGTACTCAACGTTGCTTTGAGCGGAACCGGAACTTATAATGCGGCAAGTGAAGACGGGACTTCTTATCTATTGCAGGGAATCGGCGGTATCGTGGGTATGCGGGCCGATGGTAATACTATTGCTACTAACGGAGCTATAATTGATATTAATATTACCGACGCCGGTGATGCTGATAATACGGTAACAGATAATGTTGCCGGTATGCAGTCCGTACATGGAGGAACCATCACAAACAATTCTTCTATTGATATTAGCGGCGGAAACGGTACTTATGGTATGTTGGCTGTTACTGGCCAAGGTACAAACTCTGAATTTACCGATGGATCTCATGCCCCTACCCTTACAAATGCAGGAACCATCAACATTGACTCTGTCAACGGGTTCGGTATGGCTTCTTATAACGGAGGAGCGTCAATTAATACCGGAACTATAACTTTGGCTCAACAAGGAACCGGTATTCAACATAATACAGGTATAATCACCAACAGCGGAAGTATCGTTTTGGAAAACGGCGGCGTCGGATTGTCTATGACCCAGAACGGAAATATTGTTAATGAGCTGAACGGGACAATTCAGATTGATAATAGTTTGGCTAATGCCTCTGCTCCATCTGATGAAAATGCGGATTCAATAATTGAGAGTGTTGGTATTTTACAGCAGAACGGTAATGTTACTAATAATGGTACTATTACCATAACTAACACTACCGGAGCTCAGAATACCGTATCTTACGGAATTAAATCAGCTAAAGGTAATGTTACCAGCACCAATTCTATTACTATCAGCGATGCTTTGGATAGCTATGCTATTGCTGCTGAAAACGGAAGCATTACCAACAGCGGTGCTATTACAATAAACAACACCGATGGGGCTCTGGACGGAGTGGGATACGGCCTTAAGACTACTACAGGAAATATATCAAACTCAGCGGCTATATCTATATCTAATAAAAACGAATCTTATGCAATTGCTACGACTAATGGAAATGTCGTTAACCAGGGAGACTTGACTGTTACCGGGAACTCCGGCGGTGCATCTCAGACCGGATATGGTATTAATGTTGGAAGTGGTTCTATTACTAATAATGGTGATGTAACTGTAACCAATGTGGTAAATGGTTATGGTATTGCTACTGCTAACGGCAATATTGATAATAATAATGCGATAGCTGTAACCAACACGACAGGATCAAATAACAGCGTGGCTTATGGTATAAGCGGCGGAAACGGATATATTAACAATAATAACACTATTACCATTACTAATGCTAACGAAGGATATGGTATTTATACGTCAAACGGTAATGTTACCAATAATGGAAATATCACTCTGACAAATAGCCAGCAAACTCAAAATAAGACTTCGTATGGTATTAAGGCGGATAAAGGTTCCGTATATAATGATGCTAATATCTATATGAATGTAACCGGTGATACCACTCAGGGAACGGCATATACTCAAGGGTCTTATGGTATTTGGGGCGGAGAGGCTAATATTACCAATGCGGCTAATCGTGAAATTGTATTTAGTTTGCAGGGTAATGGTATGTACACGGAATCAGGCAGTAACGACAACTATGGTACTATTACAATGCAGAAAGGCGGTACCGGTATGGGGACTGCTTCCGGAAATGCTACTAACCATGATACCGGAACAATATCAATGGAAGATACCGGTATTGGTATGTCTTCGGGGCTAGGTACAGCTACCAACGACGGAACCATAAATATTAATGGTTCTTTGTCTACGGGTATGCAATCTGAAAATATGGCTGTAAACAATAACATTATTAATGTTAACGGTTATGGCTCTAAAGGTATGAGTGTAGTTGCTGATAATGCATATATTACTAATAACGGCGAAATTACCATTGATGTATCTAATGCTCAATCCGTTCAGAACTATGGTATGTATGGAGAGACCGGACTGCGTGCCAGAATGGTTAACAATAATAATATTTCTATTACAGGTCGCCCTTATACTTCTACAACTACAAACCAAGCTTATGGTATGTATTTAGACCATGGGGAAGCGTCTAACTATGGAAATATTACTATTGATGAAATTTTTGGATACGGAATGTATCAAAATTCAGGCGGAACCTTGGATAACTATGACGAGATTAACTTAAATTACGGCGGTATCGGTATGGGGTCTGGTGGAAATCCTGATACTTCGACCGTGCCTAATGAAAGTGCCGCCATGACCAACCATACAGGGGCAACAATTACAATTAACGGTCAATCTTCTTATGGTATGAAAGGTGACGGAGTTGCTACGGCATGGAATGATGGTACTATTAAGATAACCGGTGATGATTCTTATGGCATTTATACCACTAACGGTGAAGGTGTTAATACCAACTCCATAACCATGAACTCATCAGGAAGTACCGGTATGGCCAGCGTCAGTGCCAATACTACCAACAAAGCAACCGGAACCATTACCATTAAGGGTGAAGATTCGGTCGGTATGAGCACCGAAAGCGGTGGAACGACTGCTGACTCTCAATATGGTGCCGTGAATGAAGGTATTATAAATATTGAGACTACCGCATCTAATTCTACCGGTATGACCGTAACCGGAAACGGTGTGGCTAATAATAAAAACCAGATTAATGTTATGGCATCGAATTCTTCGGGTATGTTGGCTCAGGGCGATGGTGGCAAAGTTACCAACAGTGGAATGATTAACATATCAGGTGATACTGCTTATGGTATGGAATCTACGGCTGGAACAGCTACAAACAGCGGGCAGATTGTTATTAATTCTGACAACTCTTATGGTATGTATGCAAATGGTGACAGCGCTCAGATTGTGAACGGGGCAAACGGCATAATTACCATTGATGATGCTTCAAACAGCACTTATGCCATGTATGTTAATAACGGCGAAGGTATTAATGATGGTACTCTTGCTTTTGATAAGCAGGGAATGGTGGCGATGTATGTGGGCACCGGTTCCATTACCAACAATAACACTATTAATCTTATCGGTGATAACTCCGTTGGTATGTATGGCTCTGAGCAAAACGGTGCAACTTTAACCAATAATGCAGGAAAGAGCGGGCCTATTGATTATGAAGACTTGCCTACTTTTTCGACCTCGCAAGGTATTATCGTAAGCGGGACTAACTCTACCGGTATGAAAGCCGGAGGGAACACCACCGCGACCAATGCCGAAAACGGCGTAATTACCGTTAAGGGGACCGACTCTTATGGTATGGTAGCAACCGGAGTTATCCAAGATGGGCAAAATGTTCAGGGAACGGCTATAAATAACGGCATAATCATCGTAGAAGACCCCTCTTCCGATGCTCTATATGCTGACGGAGGAATTGTTGAAAACGGTGTTAGCGGTATGATTTATACTCAAGGCAGCACTGCTATTAACGTTAATTCCGGATCTGGTGTCAACCGTGGAATTATTCGCAATGATTCAGGAAACTTCGTGGCTATGGCTTTGAAGGCCGGATCTATTGAGAACCGAGGGCAAATAATCCTAAATGGTAATGATTCCGTAGGTATGCAGATTAATGGTTCCGGAACTGCCAACAACTCTTTAGCCTCCAGCATTATTGAAGTCAACGGCGAAAACTCTATCGGTATGCAGGCAAGCAACGGTACCGCTACTAATAAAGGAACAATTAATGTTAACGGTGGAACGGGATCGGTCGCGATGCAGGCTGATGGAGGAACCATTGTTAATAACTCCGGCTCAAGTGACGGAACCACCGGTAACGGAGCTTTAACTTCCTCAGTTGAAAATGGTATTTTGATGCTGGTAAACAGCGGCTCCGGCGCAAATAGCGGCGTAATATCTTCGGGTACACTGGGCTTAACCGCAATGCGTGCCGTAACCGGTTCTATATCAAACTCTGGGACAATTTCTTTGTCCGGAAATAGTGCTGTGGGTATGAATGCCGTGAACGGTTCGGCTCAAAATACCGGAACTATTAATATAAGCGGGTCTCAAGGCAGCGCCATGACTGCAACCGGAAGCGGCTCGGCAACAAATAGCGGAGAGATTAGCGTAGATTCGGCTGACGGTTATGCTATGTATGCCGATGGCGGAACAATCATTAATGCTTCAGGCGGCACTATCAGTACGGCAGGCTCTTCAGCTTTGTTTGTTCAGAGCGGCTCGGCGCAAAACCAAGGAAATATTGATATTGCTAATCGGTCTTTCCACGCAATTCATGTCGTGAACGGAAGTGGCTCAAACAGCGGAACCATAACATTAGGCGGAGACGGAGCTTCAGGTATCTATATTTTAGCAGGCTCTGCAACCAATGCCTCTGGAAAAATTGAGCTTACAGGAAACAGCGCTTATGGTATTAACGGTGCTGATGGAACAAACGTTAATATTACCAATTCAGCTGAAATTTCGGTTGCTAACGGAATCGGTATTGCCAATGACTCAGGTTCAATTACTAATGCTGAAACCGGTAAGATTTTAGACAGTCTGATTGGTATTACCACTGAATCAGGAAAAGCTGAAAATTATGGAACTATTACTGCCTCCCAGATAGGAATGCAATCGACCGGAAGGGGAAATCTGTATAACTATGCCGATGCTGTTATTAATGTATCAGGGCCGAATGGTGTCGGTATGTCAATATCCGGCGGCGGAACTGCTACTAATGACGGAACAATTAATGTGACCGGAAAGTATGGTATGCAAGCTTCAGGATCAGGGAGCTCTATTGTAAACTCCGGCACTATCAATCTGACAAACGGCGAATATGGCATGTATGCCACAGGCGGAGCCAGTGCCACAAACACAGGTACGATTGAGCTTACAGGAGGGCAAGCTTCGCTCTCAAATGCGATGTCTTGTGTAGGTGGCGGAACCTGCCTGAATAACGGAACCGTTATTGTAAACGGAGAAACTGTGTGGGAAGATGGGCAAACTCCCTCAACTACCGGATATTCTATGCTGCGGAACTCTTTGGACGGTTATTCAATCGGCCCAAACGGAAAATTTGTAGTTCAAAATACGTCTGGTACTCTGAAAATAGATTCAAGTGTCACTCAAGGTAGTTTGGATACTGAGTATACTATCAAAAATGCTTTGAAGACTGATACTATTCAAAATGTTTCTCTTCTGAGTTCGGCTTGGATGAGCCCGTCCTTACGCGAAAGCGAGCCCGTAATAAGCGATGAGGATACTGCCAATAGCGATAGCGACACTTCTGAAGTCGACACTAACAGTGGCACAATAGATGTGGCGCAGGATGCTTCATCTTCTACTTCTTCCGGTTCTGAAATGAAGAGTTATGATATTGTAATTCAAAAAAATCGTTTGACAAATGTCTTAGCTGGTCAGACAGGTATTCAAGATGTGTCGGTACTCAACAGCCTGGATGACGCTTATGAAGCCGGACGCAACTCTCAGGTATTTGACGTTATGAAGACGGCATACACTGCGTCTGACTTGAACAATACCATCAAAAAAGAGCTCGGACTTGACTTCTTTGCCAACTTTGCTAAGCAAAACTTGGATGTTATCAAAAGTGCCGATAGGCAGATGAACACAGCCCTCTTTAACAACAATAGCGACAAAGATGTACGCTTTACTACCGGTTATGACTTTATGTCCAGAAGACAAGATGCGACGGCTTATCAGACCGACTATGAGGATCAGGCTCACTCTGTCTTCGGTATGCTTGATAAGAAGTTTAACAACAACTTCCGCTATGGTATCGGTGTGTTGATGTCTAATTACACCAGTGATTATGATAGCGAAGCATCTTCTCGTGATGAGCTAATGATTCAGGTACTCTTGCCTTTGAGCCTGCAGTTTGACAACACCAAGTTAGTCTCAATCCCGCGCTTTGGTATGGGCTTTGGTGAATACACTCGCCGCACCCAGTCCGGCAAGTATGAGGCTGATACTACCAACTATTATTACGGTATTACCAATGAGTTGCGCCACAACTTTGATATGGGATGGTTTGGTTTGGAGCCGACCTTAGAGTTCAATATCTTGGGTATGCATCAAGACAAAATCAAAGAGAGCGGAGCTCTGCAGGTTGATGCTGTTGACAGCTTGTCAATTGAGGCCGGAGCCGGTCTGTATGCTACCAAGCTCTTTGAATTTGGCGAAGGGCATAACCTCAAGCTGCGCGCCGGCGGAACAATTTATCAAGAGCTGGCCGACCCATACAAAGCGCCTAATGCTCGTTTGCGTGATGCTAATATTTATTACAGCATTAACAGCTATGATGCTGACCGAACCAGAGGAGTTTTGTCACTGCGTGCTGACTATAACTATCAGAAGTTTAACTTCTATGGCGAATTGAATAAATATATTGAAACGGATGATGCTTATTCAATCAACGCAGGTCTCGGTTATAAGTTCTAAGTTAGATAGGGTGTAATAAAATACCGGCGCTTGAGCGCCGGTTATTCGCCTCTTCCGGTGGCTAGCCACCGACCTCTCCATCCGGAGAGGAATTAATATTCCATCACAAAGTATTCGCAATTGGCAAAGGGGTGCCGGAGGCCAAATCTGTCCAGATACAAATTATACATCAGACCTCCGTGGCTGGCAACAACCGCCCTGCTCCCTTTTTCTATGCTCTTGATATAATCTAACGCCTTATAAGCTCTATCCAGACTATCTTGCACGCTTTCCGCATTCGGTATATGTGCGTATCTGAATTCTGGATGCTTAATATCGCGGATAACCTTGAATATATCAGCGTATTTTTCATGTGCGTCCTCGCTCAACATACCTTCGGCATCGCCAAAGTGTATTTCCTCCAAGCCGGCAACAACTTCAACCCTTTTGCCTGAGGCTACAATCTCCGCAGTTTGACGCGCCCTCGTCATGCGGCTGCAATAAATTGTAGAAAAATCCAAATCCGCAAATATATCCCTTAACGCTGCAGCTTGTTCCTTACCATGCTCATTCAGCGGCATATCAACGCCAGCCCCTTGAACTATGTTCTTGACATTGCCGTCGGTTTCTCCGTGTCTGAATATATAAAATAACATTATTTATCTCCTTATTTTAACTCTATATCAATATACATTCTCTCCGTTAAAATTTAATTACATATTTGGTAATATTTGTTGATTGAAAAAACGCGTATTTTAATTGTTTATTCATACATTCTAACAATAATAGAAACCGTGATAATTTAATTTAATGGAGACATTAAAAACTATGGCTGAAAAAAATAAAACCGCTGCTGCTCCAGAAATTGATGAGCAGAAGCATATTGATGACTTGGTTAACAGAGTCAGCGCAGCTCAGAAGGTATTTGCTACTTATTCTCAAGAACAAGTTGATGAAATCTTCAGACGCGTTGCCTTAAAAATGAGCTCTTTGCGTATCCCCCTTGCTAAAATGGCCGTCGAAGAAACCGGCATGGGCGTGTGGGAAGATAAAGTTATTAAAAACCATTTTGCCTCAGAATATATTTACAACAAATTTAAACATACTCCAACTTGCGGTATTATTGCCGAAGATGAAGCTGGCGGAATGATTAAAATTGCCGAACCGCTCGGAGTAATCGCCGGCGTTGTTCCGACTACAAACCCAACTTCTACGGTAATTTTCAAAACCTTGATTGCTCTTAAAACTCGCAACGCAATCATATTTTCTCCGCACCCGCGCGCTAAAAAATGCACCGTCGAGACTGCTCGCTTAATGCTTGAAGAAGCCGTTAAAGCCGGTGCTCCTCAAGATATTATCGGATGGATTGAAAATCCGACTATCAATATGACACAATTGTTGATGGCTCATCCGAAAGTTGATGTCATCTTGGCTACCGGTGGTCCGGGAATGGTGAAATCTGCTTATTCTTCCGGAAAACCGGCGCTCGGCGTTGGTGCTGGTAACGCTCCGGCCGTTATTGATGAAACTGCTGATATCGAAACTGCCGTAAGCTCTATCTTGATGTCTAAAACTTTTGATAACGGTATGATTTGTGCCTCTGAGCAATCTGTGGTTTGCGTTAAAGATGTTTATGATGATGTTAAAGCTGAGTTTATCAAACGTGGGGCTTATATTCTGTCACCCAAAGAAAAAGAAAAACTCGCTAAAGTCATTATGATTGATGGCAAGCTTAACTCGGCTATCGTTGGTCAAAAAGCTGCTAAAATTGCTGAGATGGCCGGAATTAAAGTTCATCCTGATACTAAAGTTCTGATTGCTGAAGCTCAAAAAGTCGGCAAAGAGGAACCTTTCTCAGCTGAAAAACTTTCTCCGGTATTGGCTCTTTATAAAGCTAAAAATTTTGAAGAAGCTACCGCCAAAGCCAAAGAGTTGGTTTCTTTCGGAGGGGCTGGCCATACTTCTATATTATATACCGCTCAGCACAACGATGACCGCATTAAATACTTCGGAAATGAATTGCATACCGGACGTATTCTCATTAACTGTCCGTCGGCTCAAGGCGCTATCGGTGACATTTATAACTTCCGTTTGGAGCCGTCTTTGACTTTGGGTTGCGGATCTTGGGGCGGAAACTCAGTTAGTGAAAATGTAGGAGTAAAACATCTGATGAATATTAAATCTGTGGCCAAACGCGAAGAAAATATGCTTTGGTTCAAAGTGCCGGCTAAAATATACTTTAAACCCGGTTCTTTGCCGGTGGCTCTGCGCGAACTCAATGGCAAGAAAAAAGCCTTTATCGTTACCGATAAATCTTTGTTTGATTTGGGATATACGACTCAAATTACTTCCGTTTTGGAGGAAATGGGGATGCAATACCAAATCTTCAGTGATGTAAATCCGGATCCGGATTTGAGCACCGTAAATCGCGCTATCCGTATGGTAGACTCCTTTAAGCCTGATGTGATTATTGCTTTGGGCGGCGGGTCTCCGATTGATGCTGCAAAAATCTTGTGGTTGATGTATGAACATCCGGAACTCAAGTTTGAAGATTTGGCTATGCGATTTATGGATATTCGTAAGAGAATCTTCGAATTTCCGCCGCTCGGACAAAAAGCCGAGATGGTTGCCATTCCGACTACATCAGGTACCGGTTCTGAGGTGACTCCGTTCTCTATCATTACTGATGATTCAACCGGCATTAAATATGCAATCGCTGACTATGCCCTTACCCCGAATATGGCTATTGTTGACTCTAACTTGGTCAAGACTATGCCTAAAGGATTGTGTGCTGCATCTGGTATTGATGTGATGACGCATGCTTTGGAGTCTTATGTATCTTCAATGGCTACCGAGTTTACCAGAGGTTTGTCTATCCAAGCTGGTCAGCTCATTATGCAATACTTGCCAAAGTCTTATAATACCGCTGAGCCGTTTGCTCGCGAAAAAGTTCATCATGCTTCAACTCTGGCTGGTATGGCTTTTGCTAATGCTTTCCTTGGAGTATGTCACTCTATGGCTCACAAGTTGGGTGCCGCATTCCATATTCCGCACGGATTTGCTAATGCTTTGCTGATTTGTCAGGTGATTCGTTATAATGCTACTGATAAACCGGTTAAGCAGTGCGCCTTTCCGCAATATAAGTTCCCGAATGCCAAAGCAGCTTATGCGGCCTTTGCAGAATCTTTGGGAATCAAAGGTAAAGATGATGACGCCAAAGTTGACGGATTGATTAAAGCTTTGCAAGACTTGAAAAAAACTTTAAATATTCCGCTGTCGATTAAAGACTGGGGAGTATCTAAAGAAGACTTCGATAAAGCTATGGAATATCTACCGGTTTGGGCTTTTGATGACCAATGCACCGGTTCTAACCCGCGCTATCCGTTGATTGAGGAAATCAAGAAACTGTATTACTACGCTTATGACGGGGTAATCGACTTTGAACTCTAATCTTCTGATTTAGATAAAAAAAATAAAGGCTTGTTTATAAAAACAAGCCTTTATTTGTAGTCTTATACATTTTTTCCGGCGCTATACGCTTGCTCCATGGCGGGAGAGTTTTTTATCTCGCCAACTTGCCAAGCCCCTACTCCGTAAATTACACCTTTTTCAATGGCTCCGGGCAAGCAATCAAGATACCCTCTGAAGCCTTCTATCGTTCTTTGCATATTGGCGACATTGTCATCTGCCGCGGCGACAATAAAGTAAAACTCCTTGCCGCTAATATCTTCATAACGAGGAACCGTGCGGTCGATGAGGGTTTTCATTTGGCCGTTCATATTATAAAAATAAACCGGCGTGGCCATAACAATAACATCAGCGGCCAGCATTTTATCAATAATTTCAGCCATATCATCATGCAAGATGCATTTGTGAGTATTGTTGCAGACACCGCAACCAGTGCAATAATTGATTTTTTTATCATTAATAAAAATCTTTTCAACCTGGTGCCCGCTTTCTTGGGCGCCTTTGATAAATTCATCACACAACGTGTCTGAATTGCCGCCTTTGCGGTGGCTGCCGGACAAAACCAAAATTTTTTTGCTCATTTTATTTCTCCTTATTTTGCGGAATAACTTCATTTAAAGCACTAATAGCGTTCAAGCTGCGTGGATAACCTATATATGGCAGCAGGTAAGTTATGGTATCAAGCATAAGCTGTTTGCTGTTGCCTATATTATAATTACCTTTGATATGCCCTTTGACCTGAGCATCGGCTCCTCCGAGGGAGATTAAGATTGCAAAGGTTAAAAGTTCTCTTTGATTTAAATCAAGACCGCGGCGCGTATAGTAATCACCAAAGCAATTAGCCGATAAAAATTTTTGGATATGCAGCTGCTCCGGAGAGGAATTTTGATATTGGAGGTCAATAACTTCACCAAAAATATGTTTTTGTACGGCTAAGCCTTTGTCAAACCGGTTTTTAATATCCGTAGTTGACTGTGGCGGAGTATTATCATCAACTCCGGCTGCGGCTATAGCTTTATGGGTGGCAAAAAAGAAATCATAAGCTTTAGCATAACCCACATAAGCTACTGATTGATATACAATTTCCTTGGCTTCAACGGCGCTGATATCCCCTTTGGTTAAAGCGGTTTGCAAAACCTGAGTATAAAGATTTTGGCTTTGGGTTGCAATCAAAGCTCCTAAAGTAACTATAGCTTTCGTTTTGTTATCTAAGTTGACTTTAGGGGCGACATCTTGCTCAGTAAAATTGTTCCATAAAGACTTAAATTCATCATCATTAACTTTTTGATTTGTCATCATAAATACTCCCATGATTACTCCCGTGGCACCCAAAATAGCACACAAAGCGACAATGATTTTTCGACTCATTATTTATATTCCTCATCGCTTACGGGCTCAAGCCATTCAGCTTGATTATTAGGGACATTGGTTTCAACAGAAATATGTACAAACCAGCTATCCGGCGCGGCTCCGTGCCAATGCTCAACATTTGGGGCTATTCTGACGACATCGCCTTTATGCAAAATTTGGACATCTTTGCCGCGCTCTTGGTAGCGCCCTTCCCCGCCGGTTACCAACAGAATTTGGCCGCCGCTATGTTTGTGCCAATTGGTGCGGGCTCCCGGCTCAAAAGTTACGTTGCCGATGGGGGCATTAAAAGTGCTATCATTGGAGGAAAGCATATTCAAATAAGTTTGCCCCGTAAAAAACTTGCCATACGGATTGGCTTCACCTTGGGCAAAGATTGTATCTATCGGACTGGTTTTCATCTCTAAAGCTCCTACACTGGTTGAAACAAGCATAAAAAACAGAATCAAATACTTTTTCATAACATTTCCCTTTCTGAAAGAATCGTTATGGATATATCCTACTCTTTAGAGTTTACTCTAGGTCAAGTGTTTTTTTAGTTTTGCAAAACTAATAAAAAAAGCCCCCGTGACGGGGCTAGAATTTTAAGCAATACTTTTACTTAGCTCGCTATGTATCTGTTTTAAATCGTTAATTGTTGTAACTATTAGTTCGCGAGCTGTTTCACTAAGTTCAACCTGCGGAGCTTGCTCAAAGAAGTCTGGCATAATTTCTTCACCTACAAATGCCTTAACTCCCTTTTCCTTGATAAGCTTTTGCACTCCTTCTATTGTGAAACGTTTATCATAGAGTAGCTCTTTGATTTTTCGCAACAACTCTACATCATCTGGTCTATAGTATCGACGGCCGCCGCTGCGTTTCATGGGGCTAATCTGAGGAAACTTGGTTTCCCAAAAACGGAGAACATGGGTGGCTACGCCAAGTTCATCACCGACTTCGGCTATCGTACGAAATGCTGATTTGGACTTGTTAACCACCATGGTAATTCCCCTTTCCTAAAATATTAGGCGTTGATAATCTTTCTCATCGTTTGGGAGGGTTTGAAGGAAATTACGCGGCGAGGTGAAATCTCTGCGGCGACTCCGGTCTTTGGATTGCGCCCGGCTCTTGCTTTTTTAGAACGCAACGAAAAAGTACCGAATGATGATAACTTGACTTCATTACCTTTTGATAATTCCTGAACAATCTCATCAAGAATCATATCTAAAATATCGCTAGAATCTTTACGCGACAAACCAACTTCCTCATAAATTGTTTCAGCAACATCTGCTCTAGTAATGGTCTTCATTGTTCATTCTTTCCTTTAGTTTTTCTTGATAACTGTATGAATATTTATAACATAACCATCATAAAGACAAGTGCCTTATGATGGTTATTACACAAAATTTTATATTACAAACGAATTATGGCTCCGCCCCAGGTAAAGCCGGCTCCCATGGCGGTCAAAATAACTAAATCACCTTTTTTGATTTTGCCGCTTTCCATATTTTCAGACAATGCCAAAGGAATCGATGCTGCGGAAGTATTACCGTGGTGGTCAACCGCTACTATAACTTTTTCTTCAGGCAAGCCCAATTTTTCTCCAACATTGGAGATAATGCGTATATTAGCCTGATGTGGAATCAACCAATCTATATCTGATACTTTATATCCGGCCATGTCAGCAACAACCTCGGCACCTTGAGTCAAGGCCGGAATAGCAAACTTGAAGACTTCTTTACCATCCATGGAAACGAATCCTGCTGTCTTGGTGGAAGATACGCCGCCATTGGTCTTCAAATAATCATAATGGGTACCATCAGCATAAATTTTGGTGGCCAAAATACCTTTATCGTTTTTACTACCGTCACCCTCACAGGCTCTCAAAACTGCGGCACCGGCGCCATCACCAAACAAAACGCAAGTATTGCGGTCGGTCCAATCAACAATCTTAGACAAGCTCTCTGCCCCAACGACCAAAGCTGTTTTAACCTGACCTAAACGAATCATGTTATCAGCCTGAACCAAGCCATAAACAAAACCAGAGCAAGCTGCCAAAATATCAAACGCAGGTGTGCCGACTTTGACACCTAAACGACCGGCTATTTTAGTCGCTACTGAAGGCGTTGTATTATCCGGAGTAACTGATGATACTATGATTAAATCTAAATCTTCGGCTGTTAATCCGGCTCTATCTAATGCCATCTTGGCGGCATTGTATGCCAAATCAGAGGTGAGTTCATCTTCTACAATATGACGGGTCTTGATACCGGTGCGAGTGCTAATCCACTCATCACTGGTCTCTACAATTTTGGACAAGTCATCATTGGTTACGACTTTTTTAGGGAGATAGTGACCCCAGCCGATAAGTTCAGATCTAATATGCATCGTATAATATTTCCTGTGATAGTTCATCAAGATCAACTGTTTCCAGTTCATCTCTGATGGTTGAAACAAAATTCTGACGGACTAGATTAATCGCATTGCCTACGGCTACTGAATATCCCAAGGCATCAGTGCCTCCATGACTTTTGACTGACAAACCGTTAAGTCCGACAAACATGGCTCCGTTATAGAGGCGTGGGTCCATCGTCTTTTTGATGTTAAGCCCTACTCCCAACATAAACGGAAGACCTAATTTTGCTAAAAATGATTTTTTGACGGCATCTTTTATCAGCCGAACCATAAGTTTGGCTGTTCCTTCAATTGATTTGAGCGCTATATTTCCGGTAAAACCATCTGTGACAATAACGTCAGCTTTGCCTTCCGGAATTTCATGCGGCTCAATATAACCGATAAAATCAATATCTAAGTGAGAGTTTTTGATGATTTTTACTGCTTGATGGATTTCTTCTTTACCCTTCATCTCCTCTGCTCCGATATTGAGAAGCGCGACTCTGGGGCGTGTGATATTTAAGGCATGTTTGGCTAAAATATTACCCATCAAGGCAAATTCTGCCAGATTAAGAGCATCACATTCGGTATTTGCCCCTAAGTCAAGCATAACATAACGTCCGGTTCGATGTGGCATTATGCTCACAATCGCCGGACGATGTATTTTTTGAATGGTTTTCAGGGTTAGTTTTGATATTGCCATTAAGGCTCCGGTATTGCCTGCTGAAACAATAGCTTGTGCCTCTCCTTGTTTGACTGCATTTATCGCCATATACATACTGGTATTGCGATTACGAATAACTGCTGAAGGCTTGTCATCATTATGAACGACTTCCGGTGAATGACGCAGTTTACATACTGCAGATAACTCCGGATACTCCTTCAATATTGCAGAAACTTGGGTCTCGTCTCCAAAAAGCAAAAATTTTGCATCTGGATGTTTTTTGGCTGCTAATGCCAGCCCTTCTATAACGACTCGAGGGGATTTATCTCCCCCCATTGCGTCTATGGATATTACCAGATTATCTGACAAAACCTGTTCTCCATCAATTTATAATTTGTTTGGTATAAAAATTACTCGTTAGTTGTTTTTTGTGCAACAACTTCGCGATTGTCATACTGTCCGCACTTTGGGCAAACATTGTGAGGGCGTTTCAATTCCCCACAATTTGGGCATTCCATGTAAGAATTAGACTCCAAAGCATGGTGGGAACGGCGCATGTCGCGACGAGATTTTGATACTTTCTTCTTAGGTGTAGCCATTTTCTTATACTCTTGTTAATAACATTTTATCCATGCAAACGATATTATCCGCCAATTTGCACAACAAACCGACCGATAAGATTGCATCTAAACGTTCGCTATGTGCTTTTTTATATAAATTTTTTTGATTTTGCAAGCAATATTTTTCAAAATTTGCATTTTATTTGAGTTTTTTCAGCGCGGCAAACGGATTTTTGACATCATCTTCAGGGGTAAACTCTGATTTGAAGCTGAACACCTCACCTGCTTGACGAGGATAATCATCCATAACCAGGGCTATTTGCTCTATAGCTATATCTGCCAAATCTAGCTTGCCGTTTATAACAACATCTGGAGTATTGTCATTGATGGAAAGTTCTTCCTCTTCTTCTCTTTGGCTTTTTAATGTGGCCTCGGTATCATAGGTCAGCTCAAAATCCGCATCATATTCTTTATCAAAAAGTTCCAAACTAATAACGCTCTCTAACGTTAGCAATGCTTTAGCCGTACCCCACAGTTTTAACAAATGCTGGCGCTGGTTGAACTTTAAATATATATCTGAACTAAAGCTCTTAACGGCCGGAACTTTCAATATATCTTTAATTTTAGCCAAATCTTCTGCGTCGGCCTTGAGGCGATAGTGCTGCTCTGATTGAGGCAAATCATCAACTGTTATTTGATATGAAAAAAAATTTTGCATTAATTATTTCCTTATGTTATACATATCTTGTTTGTATTAATTAAAAGGTCAATGAGAAGATGTCAACAAATAAACTCTGTTTAGCCGCTTTTATTGCCGCATTATCAACAACTTCATGCGTCAATAATGAATGGTTTATTACTCATAACGGAAATATGCCGACTCAAGAAAGAATCGATAAACTACAAAAAGGGCAAAATAAAGAAGAAGTTTTAGCGAATCTCGGAGCTCCTTCCAGCGTGGTATCGTTAGACCGAAACACTTGGCTATATATGTCTTCAGAAGTTGAACGTATCGCCTTCTTTAAACCGGAAGAGATTAGCAGAGACATTTTGGTAGTACGATTTAATGACGACAACCAAGTGGTAAATATTCAGCGCTTGGCTGAACAGGATGGAAAAATGGTAGACATTAGTGAAGACAAGACCCAAACCTTAGGCCATGAGCAAGGATTCTTTGAAAAATACTTTGGCGGTGTCGGTACTTATATGCCTTTTGCTAATCGAAGCAATCCTAATATGTAATGCTTCTACAATCAGTTTAGCGGGCTCTTAATTATAGAGCCCATTTTTTTATGCTTATCAAAAAAAATAACGCCCGCTTTCTGCAGGCGTTATTTGCGTTTTACCTCCTTAGATTATCTGATCCAGCATGTTAAACCGTTTATTTTACCGTTGAAACGGCCATTGGCAGCACAACAAGCATCATAACATTGTCCTCCTGGAGAACCATACTGCCTACAAGATGGCGGGCAGGTATTGCCGGATGGTTTAGGCTTACATTTGTATCTAGTTGTACCTGAGCAATCCTTACATGATGATGTATATCCGTAAGAACATGAGGTTGAACCGCTACATGAGCTACTACCACCGGATACGCATGTACTCCGGCATTCATAGCAAGAGCTTCCGCACTGGGTTGAGCCTACTTTTACGGCTTTAGAACCTGATCCGCAAGAACTTGACTTTGAACCGCGTGAACAGCTATCAGAGCAAGATTTACACTGATACCTTGTCGTACCTGAGCAATCCTTACATGATGATGTATATCCATAAGAACATGAGGTTGAACCGCTACATGAGCTACTACCACCGGATACGCATGTACTCCGGCATTCATAGCAAGAGCTTCCGCACCCGGTTGAGCCAACTTTTACAGCTTTAGAACCTGATCCGCAAGAACTTGACTTTGAACCGCGTGAACATGTATCAGAACATGACGGCTTGTCTTTCTCACATTCATAACAAGCACTTCCACACCCGGTTGAGCCTACTCTTACGGCTTTATAACCTGATCCGCAAGAACTTGACTTTGAACCGCGCGAACATGTATCAGAGCAAGAAGGCTCGTCTCTCTCGCATTCATAACAAGAACTTCCGCATTCGGTATATCCTACTCTTACTGCTGAATATCCACTGCCGCAGTATCTTGATGTTGAACCTCGAGAACAGTAATCAGAACATGATGGTTCATCTTTTTCACATCTATAACAAGCGTTGCCACATTGCGTAGAGCCAACTCTCACTGCAGAATATCCACTACTGCAGGAGCGTGATGTTGAACCGCTTGAGCAGGTATTTGAACATCCCTTACACTGATATCTGGTTGTTCCTGAGCAGTCCTTACATGATGATGTATATCCGTAAGAACATGAGGTTGAACCGGTACATGAGCTGCTACCGCCGGATACACATGACTTACACTGATATCTGGTTGTACCCGAGCAGTCCTTACATGATGATGTGTAACCGTTTGAGCATGAAGTTGAACCGGTACATGATTCGCTTCCTCCTGCTACGCAAGTTGATGCGGCTTCACATTTGTAGCAAGTGCCATTGGTTGCTCCGCAAGAGCAAGAATTAGATGCTGTTCCTACTTGCTTAAAGCCGGTACCGCAACGGCTGGTTGAATAACCTGACGGGCAAGAATAGCTGTGCTCGTGAGGTTTTTCAACACACTTATAACAAGTTTTCAAAGTTGTTCCGCATTTGCAGGTCAACGTTGAAGTTTGTTCTGTGTTATAATTGCTACCGCAAGGGCTGGTTTGGAAGCCGGCAGGGCAATTTAAGGTTTCATGAACGTGAATTTGGCATTTATAACATGTGCCTGAAGTCTCTCCGCAAGAGCAAGCCTTTGGGGTGGTTGACACAACATCGTAGCCTTTCTCACATTGTTCTGGTTGGAAACCTGATGGACAAGTATATGAATGTTCGTGCTTTTCTTGAACTTTATACTTGATACCGTTACAAGAGTTACAGCTGCCGATACTTTCATATCCTTCAGGTATGGTTGTATAGTCATATCCGGGGCAAGTGTTACAACAAGACTGGAATTTGCCTCCGCAAGAAGGCCCTACCCCTTGATAGGGTGATGAACAAGAGACTAACTCATCTTTACAAGCACATTTTTCAAAAAAGCTGCGATCATAAGGACAATAATTTACCGGTTTCATAAGCTCCGGACATGAAGTTAATTTATATCCCTCTTTTTCACAGCTGGCTTTATTATTTATATTAAATTTATATCCGCTACAATCTTCTGTATCTGTAACGAAGCACACCTTGGCAATTTGATAAGATGATTGGGAATTTTTTTGATATGCCTTCTGAAGTGTATCGGGAGTACTCAGGCCTTCTAGACCTGATATTTTGCCCGCATAAGCTTCAGAAAAGAATATCCCAAAAGCTCCGACCAGTGCTCCTACCACTATCGCCGTTCTTCTGAACTTTGTTTTCATTTCAACCTCGCGAGTTTGTATTTAATCATCTTTATGGCACGTTCTTGCCACACACACATTATATTATAACAGAGATTTTTATGTTTTTCAATCTTATTATCTTATGTAGATTTTTTTTGGGATATTTTACTTCACAAATTAAATTTAATCTGTTAAATTAGCATCGTTTTGTCGGAATTAACCGAGAAAATATCCTGCGGCAATGGGGCGGCGGGATTTTAATTGCGATATTAAAAAATTTTAAGGAATAAACTAATGGGATTAAAAAATTCAAGAGCAGGAAATTATCCTGAATGGTATCAAAATGTTATTACTGAAGCCGGAATGGCTGAGAACTCATCTTCCCCCGGATGTATGGTTATCAAACCGTGGGGATATGGAATGTGGGAACGCATTCGCGATGTGTTTGATGAAAAAATCAAAGAAACTGACCACGAAAACTGCTATTTTCCGATGTTTATTCCGCTGAGCTTCTTCCAAAAAGAGGCAGAGCATGTTGACGGGTTTGCGAAAGAAATGGCGGTTGTTACACACTCTCGCCTAGCCATGAAAGACGGCAAGCTTGCTCCTGAGGGCAAACTTGAAGAGCCTTTGATTGTCCGCCCGACTTCAGAGGCGATTATTGCTGATTCTTTTTCTAAATGGGTAAAATCTTACCGTGACTTGCCGGTGTTGGTCAACCAATGGGCTAATGTGGTGCGTTGGGAAATGCGCCCTCGCCTGTTTTTGCGTACTCGTGAATTTTTGTGGCAGGAAGGTCATACCGCTCACGCTTCGGCACAGGAAGCCGAGGAAGAAACCAAGCGCATGCTTGAGGCTTATCGTGATTTGTGCGAAAACACCTTGGCTATGCCGGTTTTGATGGGACGCAAACCCGAGCACGAAAAATTCCCCGGTGCCGTAGATACCTATTGCGTTGAGGCGATGATGCAAGACGGTAAAGCTTTGCAAGCCGGAACCTCTCACTTCTTGGGGCAAAACTTTGCTAAGTCAGCCAACATCTCCTTTGTTAACAAAAACAATGAGTCTGAATTCGCTTATACGACTTCTTGGGGCGTTTCAACCCGCCTTATCGGTGGTGTTATTATGACTCATGCTGATGATGAAGGCATGGTTGTTCCGCCTAAAATTGCGCCTTATCAAGTTGTGATTGTTCCGGTGGTCAAAAAGCCTGAAGATTACGATGCAGTAATGGCTTATATTAACAAGTTTATGGCTGAAATTAAAGCTAAAACTCCTTTCGGCGAAAAAATCCGCATCAAGCTTGATAAACGCGACAAATCTTCGGTTGACAAGTTCTGGGAGTGGACGCGCAAAGGTGCTCCGATTATTTGCGAAATTGGTATGCGTGATGCCGAGAGTAATAAGGTTATGGTTAAAGAGCGTATCAAACTAGGCACACCTGAAGGCAAGCAGATTGTGGACGTCAACGAGTTTTCTGCTACAATAGCCGAGCGCTTGGAAAATATCCAAAAAGCTATGTTCAACAAGGCCAAAGACCGCCTGTTGCAAAATATCCGTACCGATATCACCACGCCGGAAGCCTTTAAGCAATACTTTGAGCAGTCCAACGTTTGGATTGAAGATGGTAAGCAAGGCAAAGTCGCGTTTGTTCGTGGCAAATGGAGTGGCGATGCTAACAGCGAAGAACTCTTAAAGGCAATGAAGATTACCATCCGCTGTATTCCGTTTGACCAAAGCGGCACGGAGGGGACATGCTTGTTGACTGGCAAACCGGCGACCATGGATGTCATCTACGCTCGTTCATATTAATAGTAAAGCAAGCAAACTTATAGCAAAAAAAGCGTCGGTTAATCCGGCGCTTTTCGGCACTATGATACTATTGATACCTTCAATATATGTTATTAATCCTTATAAATCAGGTTGAGGACGCGTTCGGTCGCTTTAATGGCCGCCTTGACCTGATCTGATGATACCGCGTGTGTAACCATGCCGTTGTCCCATTTGATTGAGGCTTCTACCAACGAGTTACTGTTGCCTCCGGGGGGAATGGTGATTTCAAAATCTATTAAGCGCGGAATGGTGATGTTCATTTTGCCGGAAAGCTTGCGCAGGGCGTTCATAAAGGCATCGTATCCGCCGCTGCCGTTTGAGACTTCTTCCCAGATTTTGCCTTTATACTCAACCTTGATATTCGCGCTTGGTTTCATACCCATCGAGGTAGAGATAACACAGCCCAAGATACGAAAGGTCTTGAAGCGGTGCCCGCCAAGCAAGTCCGAAACCAAAAACGGCAAGTCCTCTGCGGTGACTTTCTTCTTCAAATCTCCTAGTTCGACTATCTTTTCAAGCAATTTCTTCTTTTGGTCGTCATTCAAATCAATGCCTAATTTAGCCAGATTCATATCCAGACTGGCCTTGCCGGAAAGCTTGCCAAGTGCATAATCGCGGGTGCGGGCAAACCTATCCGGTGTCAATTTGGACACGTATAAATTACCCTTTTTATCGCCGTCGGCATGTATTCCAGCGGTCTGGGTAAACACGTCTTTGCCTAAAATCGGCATATTAGGGGCGATGCGCTTGCCGCTAAAGGTTTCAACCAAGATACTAATGTCTTTGAGCTTGCTCTCGTCAACTGTAGTTTGATAATCCGTATGGTCATTAATGGCGGCAACAATTTGCGCCAAATCAACATTACCGGTGCGCTCGCCAAGCCCATTGACTGTGGTATGCAACGCTTTTATTCCGGCTTTAACCGCGGCTAAGGAATTGGCAACTGCCATGCCGTAATCATTATGAGCATGGAACTCAAAATCTTGTTCCGGATAGCGCCGTGTGGTGGCTGAAACAAGCTCAAAAGTATCAAACGGATTTAAAACACCCAAAGTATCGGGCAAAATAATCCGCTCAAAGCCCAAGCCGACGTATTTATCAAGCATTTGCCAGACGTAATCAGGGCTGTGTTTGATGCCGTTAGACCAATCTTCAAGATAGACATTGGTCGAAAAGCCGTTGTCCTTGGCATATTTAAGTGTTTTTTCAACATCTTGCAAGTGCTCTTTTAAGCTCTTTTTGAGTTGCATGGTACAATGACGCTCCGAGCCCTTAGTCAAAAGGTTGATATGCCGGCAGCCAGTCGGCTTGAGCCAGTCAATCGACTTGTTATAGTCCGTAAAGCTCAATACCTCAATATTATCCTGATAACCGGCATCTTGCGCCCAAGACATGATATTGCTCAGTGAGTGTTGTTCCTCAGGACTGACTTTGGCGCTGGAAACCTCACAACGGTTGACGCCGACTTCTTCAAGCAAGCGGCGGACGATAACTAACTTCTCTTCTGCTTTAAAGGATACTCCGCTGGTTTGTTCTCCATCGCGAACCGTGGTGTCGACAATATCTATTCTGCTATTTGCCATGTTTATTATTCTCTGCTACTAAATCAATAATTATTTGGGCGGCATTTTCGCTTGGGGTTTGCTCCCCTGCTCCGATGATCTTTTTGACTTTGGCAAAGCCTTCCTGCTGGCGCTCATAAAGGTCATTATCTTTTTTGATAAAATGCTCAATATAGCCCGCAATATTAGCCGGAATACAGCGCTCTTGCAAGAGCTCGGGGACAATCTCCCTCCCTAGCAAAATATTGGGAAGATTAACAAACTGGATTTTGAGCAGGTGCTTGGCAAGAAGTGCTGTCAACGGTGATACCTTATAACAAATAATATGCGGAACTCCGCAAATTGCAAGCTCTAATGAAACCGTCCCCGAAGCGGCAATCGCTGCGCAAGAGGAGCTAAAGGCTCCATAGCGGTCGGCCTCATTTTCAAGCACAATTATCGGTAACCCGCTGGCGGCGACCGCGGCCTTAACCCTTGCGTCAACCGTTTTTACCGTTGGTAAAACAAAGCGATAGCTGCTGTCCTTGGATTGCAGGATTTTAACCGCGGCCAAGAAATCAGGCAAAAGTCTTGAGACTTCAGTCTTGCGAGACCCCGGCAAGACGGTTATAATCTTATCATCTGCGCCGATATTATATTTGCTACGGAAGCTTGCTCCATCAGCCACAAGTGCCGGACTTTCAATTACCGGATGACCTACAAACTCCGTCCTAAGTTGATAGGGCGTAAAATACTTAGGCTCGTAGGGAAACAATGTCAGCAGCAAATCTATATATTTATACATAGTGCGGGCGCGTTTCTTTTTCCAAGCCCAGACTTGTGGGGCGACATAGTGAACCTGCGGGATGCCTAATTTGAGTTTGCGGAGTTTTTTGTGGATGCGTTCCGAAAAACTCCAGCTATCAATTGTAATGACCACATCGGGATTGATTTGCTTGATGTTGTCTACTGTCTTATTTATCAATCCCAAAATTTTGGGAATGCTCGGAATAATCTCGACCAAGCCCATAACCGCCAAATCGCTGATATCAAAAAGCGGGGTGAGCCCTTCTTTTTCCATGGTATCACCACCGACGCCGTAAAATGCGACATTGGCTCCGAGTTGTTTTTTCATAGCGCGCATAAAACGCGAGCCCAACAAATCTCCGGACGGCTCACCGGCGATTAAGTATATTTTAAGCGGATTATTTGAACTCACCGGGGTTTACTCCTATTATAAACAAGCCTTCTTTATCTGCGGTTTTTATCATTTCGGCCTCATCGACAATCAGCCCGTTGCCGGCATGGACCGCTATACCTCTAAGGCCGCTTTCTTTGGCTCTTAAAACTGAGCGGGTGCCTATTGTGGGCAAGTCAATACGCATATCTTGTTGTGGCTTGCGCAGCTTGACCAAAACCCCACCGGCTCCTTTGCGGCGGTATTCTCCGCAACGGCGGATAAGCTCATCAGTACCCTCAATACCTTCGACGCCAAGCACCAATCCTTGCTGAACGATGACCGACTGTCCGACATCAAGCTCACCCAGAGCCAAAGCGACGTCTATGCCGCGGCGGATATCGGCCATGGCCTGTTTATCGGGTTTATGTTTGCCAAGCACTCCCTCTTTAACCAAAATATCGGGCATTACTTCCTGAATGCCGCGAACTATCATGCCCTCACCTTCAATTTCTTTGATGACGGCGCGGAGCAAGCCATCATCTCCGAGGGCTTTCATCCCAATCTTGGCGAAAAAAGCCGTAGTTCTGAAATCAGGTATCAAGTCATGAAAAGTCGGGCGTTTGATGGTGCCTATCATCACAACTTCTTCAACGCCCTCTTCCTTAAATTTCTTAAAACCGCTACCGGCTTGTCCCAAACGCATCCACATATGTGGAATATCTTGGCTTACCAGGTCTTTTGAGGCATTGCCTTCTATGGCCAGAACAAAAAAGTCTCGCCCTTGGGCTTGGCAGTGCTCTATCAAACGGCGGGGAATGCTCCCGCCTCCGGCTATGATGCCTAATTTTTTTGTCATGCTTAACCTTATTACAAAAAACAGGAAGTTATTGTGTTTTTATACAATAACTTCCTATATTTTTTCTTAACGAATTATTCTGCGACCAGAATTTTGCGGCGGCCTTTGAGTGACTCGGCGATAAAATCGAGCTGTTCCATAACCATTGCATTATCGGCAAATTTGGTGCGGGCTTTTTCAACTCTTACATCAAAAGTATCTTCTTTGCCTTTGAAAATATACATAAATGCACGAGTGACAGATTTGATGGTATGCTCATCTATGCCGCTTCTTTGCAAGCCGACGATATTTAAGCCGCGTAATTTGCCGCGGTCTCCGGTAACCATGCCGAACGGAATAACATCACGGCCGATACCGGTCAAGCCGCCTATCATGGCTTTGCGCCCGATGTGGCAGAACTGGTGGACTGCCGCATTGCCGCCCAAGATAACACCGTCGCCCAAGTGTACATGTCCTCCGATAACGGCGTTATTAGTCATAATGACATTATTACCAACGACGCAGTCGTGAGCAACGTGAGAGTTGACCATAAACATTCCGTCATCGCCGACTACCGTGGTAAAATGTTCTTTAGGAGTACCGGCGTGCATGGTAACATTTTCGCGAATCACATTGCGCTTACCGATAATAAGTTTTGCTTCAGGCTGAAACTCGTTGCCATGGTCTTGGGGACCACCGCCCAAGCAGGCTCCGGGGAAAACGACAGTTCCCTCGCCGATGGTGGTATTGCCCAAAACGCTGACGCGAGCTATAAGATTGACATTTTCTCCGATTTTGGCCTGTGAGCTAATATAGCAAAAAGGTCCTATTTTAGCGCTGTCGGCAATTTGAGCGCCGCTTTCAACAACTGCTGACGGATGAATATTGCTCATGTTTATTCCTTTCTTATTATCTTTAGCATTCATATTTGCGAATTTAGCAATCTTCATCCCAAATGTAAATACACAAAAATTTTCAGTTTGTTTCTAATAAAAAAACAGAACCCTGTTTGATGAGGGTTCTGTTACGGTGTTAAGCTTCAGAAACGGCGGATTGAAACATTAGCACAAAAGTAGTCTGACTGCAGGATGTTGTGTATTTGTGACGAACACAAGCCAGAAAGACATCGGCCGGATATTCTCGTGCCATAAGCTCCTCACGAAGCCTTTGCAGACGTTTGCGCTTGCTGAAATTGAGTCTTGGGCATTTTTTGATGAGCTTTTCGACTCGGAACAAATGTCCAAAATCATTCATAAAGCACGTCATTAAGGCGGCTTGTCGTTCAATACTACAATTATTGCTTTGTTCCAAAATATTGCTTACGTCTTTAGATGTCTTTGATTTTGCTTTAGTTTTGATTAACTTTAGCAGTGCCGAGACGTCTTCTAATGTATAAGCATAGGACAACAAATGGTAATTGCTGTTACGTTTTATCATCGCATTGTAAAAAAATGCAATGACTTGTTTGTAACCTTCTTCTGTAGTTGCTGCTTCGAGCAAGGCTTTGTTTTTAGCCAATTCCTGAACTGTTAATGTATAAGACATAATAATTGATAAATTATAAATTAAACGCGCGGATAATATCGCCATTAAAGCAAATGTCAATATACTTTCAAAAAAAACTTGCATTTAATTCTTTTATGTTTTATATAATGTTCGTTGTACGGGATGTAGCGCAGCCTGGTAGCGCATTTGCATGGGGTGCAAGTGGTCGCTGGTTCGAATCCAGTCATCCCGACCAATATAAAAAAATAAAAACGGATACTTTAAAGTGTCCGCTTTTTTTATGCCCGCTTAAAGCCCAGTTTCAGCCACTATTCCCCTTTTCAAAATTTCCTATTACGCGGCTGTCATTTTAATTGTTACTCCCCCAAAAGTATACCTATACCCAAAAAGTATACCCTGCCATATCTGCCAACCAAAAAGTGCCGCTTTGATTTTAAGATATTGATTTACAATGTTTTCCATACAATTTTATTGCTCTTGTGTTTCTAATCTACTCAAGAGAGGTTGACATTAGGTTGAGAAACGTCAGTTTAAGTTCTTGATTTTATTATTAATACAAACCTTTTTCAATGCAAGGTTCTTTTACGAATGGGTTCGGATTTCCTTGGATTTCTTCGATACGTTTGGCCCGGGTGCATTCCCATGGCGTGACCGGATACAAAACATTCCAGGCATCCATCAGCCTCCGCAATTGCTTACTCATGTTATATGTCTGGTATTCGCTATCAAAATAAAGGTATGTCCTGGCGATTTCACCTTTGCTCATGTCCGCCGGCTCAACCTTGTGGCCCAGTACCTTAAAGTTACAGGCATCAATGATAAAATCAACATCTTCCGGTAACTCGGCAAAATTATAGTTTGACCGGATAGCATTAACCGCGCCAACGGACGGGTAAAGATTATACATATCAGCCTGCATCATACGAAATTGGCTGTTTGTTTTGTTTGCACAGCGGCGGCCTTTGAATGGTTGGCCTTTTCTGTTAACACATGCCGGGTCTCCCTCACGCCACTCCCCGGAAGGCTCGGCCAAAGTTCTCGGCCGGAACTATATGTTCCCATTCCATGCGGCCAGCGCGTTTTTTATGTTTCGCTATGTAAAAATCTGACGGTAATATGGTCCTATTATGAACATCAAAAGGAACATGACAGTAAAATGTCTGATGATGGTCATAATATACCAGGTTTTTCAGGTCATTTTTGGCCTGATTAAAGGATATAATGCGCTCATTTCCGGCTAACGCTGAGGTTGTGATGAACATCATCGAACATATAAGAACATATTTACACACTATGTTTGACATATGTTTATCACCTTTTTTTTGTGGGCCAACGCTGTTTTCATAGCGACATAGGCTCCTCCATAATCGCGCTTAACGTAACATATCATGTAATCTGTGTTGAAAGACATCCAACGGTTACGCCTTGTGATCGCAAATCGCTGAGGACCAACCTCAACACCGTCTGGTAAAAAGATATGATCATAATAACGCTCTTTCCACTCGTAATCCTCTTTATTTGTTGGAACATAGGATAAAACAAGTGCCAGTTTTATGTTTGGGAATTTTTCTTTGAGTTGTCTGACTGTATAGCTACAAAGGGAATCAAATTCGCCTTTGGCGCCGACCCAAAATTCAGTAACATCGTGATTTACGATAAGGTCGGTAATTGAAGCAGTTAATTTTTCTTTCTCTGCTTCTGTAAGCGGTGCGTATCTATGACCAAAGAACGTGCATATAGCCATTACTTATCCATTCAGCCCATAGTTTTAACCCGCCATGTTTCAGGCGGGTGGATGTACAAACTACGATCTGTTAGACAAGTAGCCCAGCTATTTGGGCGAAGCCTTATTCACTGGCATCCACCCATAACGAGTAGATGCCCGATTAACAATCGTTTCACACCAATGGTAATTCACACACGCATTGTGTGAACGAGTGCCCTAACAGATCTAGGCTTTGTATACCCACGTTGTGATTGGGCCATCACAACGGGATATACTATACCCGATGTTAATAACAAACGCAAGAGGTTTATAAATTTTTTCGACAACTCATGCGCTGGACATCTACATTTTACTGGCAGACATCCCCACCGGAATTAGAATTATACAAATAAAAAAGGATTACAACCGCACCACCGCAAACAGAAGTCAAAAAATGGCACAATGAGGCTGTGCTATGTCAAAAATTGTCAGAGTTTGGATTTTTTCTACCAATCACGCTCTTCATCTTCACGCTCCCAACTCAGATTTCCATGTTCATTTATGGAATTGCGTTGGCCGTAATCGTAATTATCGCGCTCGATCTCTCCGGATCGGATATAATCTTCTGCGGTGGGTTCTTGATTAAACGGACTGCGCCTTCTTAGTTGTTCGTTTGATTGATTCATAATTCCAAAAAACAATTCACTGAAAAATCCCATAATAATGTTCTCCTTTGTCGGGAACATTTTAGCAGAAAATAAGCCAAAACTTAAATTTTTTTTACTGGTTTGTGCCATTTTTTGACATCTATTTAATTGACATTCGAAATTGATTTAATGTATAATCATCCAGCTATTAGTAAAAATGGAGCCGGAACATGTATAAAAAAACGCAGACGCTCAATGACCTGATTTTGTGGATGCAGGACACAGATGACGGCGTTTCTCTTAAAGACATCATGGAAAAGTATGATGTCTCTCTCCGGACAGCGGTTCGTATGAAAGATTCCATCGCCGATAAATACCCTCAATTAAAAGAAATTAACGGTCGTTATAATACAAAACGTTGGTATTTACCTAAGGGTACAGGTCGCGAAATGGTCAATTTTTCTATGGAAGAGATCCATGCCCTACAAAATGCATCCAAACTTTTATCATCAAAAAGCATGATAGATGCGCATTACGTTGATACAGTTTTACATAAAATAAAAGCCATCATCGGTAAAGATGCCACAAATAGGATAGAACCGGATGCCGAAGCACTATTGGAAGCTGAGGGATATGCTTTCCGACCCGGACCAAAGATTATCATCAATACAGAACACTTAAAACAGCTCCGGTACGCAATTATTGCGTGCAACCGCATTAAAATAAAATACGATTCTGCGCACAACAAGGACTGGCGCGAGCTGTTCCCTTATGGCTTTTTGTATGGAAATAAGCACTATTTAATTGCCTGGGATCCAACAAAGCGCAAGATATGTCATTTTAATTTAAATAAAATAAAAGAAATTGAGGTATTGAATACGTACTTTAAGCGTGATCCTCATTTCTCTCTTAAGGAGTTCAGCGAACAAGCCTTTGGTGTTTACCAAGAAAAGCCATTTGATGTTGAGTGGCTGTTTGATGCTGAAGTTGCTGATTCTGCGGCTCAATATACATTTCATCCGAAGCAAGAAGCAATCCGCAATCCGGACGGCACCTTAACAGTTAAATTCCGGGCCGGCGGCGCACTTGAAATGGATTGGCACCTTTACACATGGGGTAAGCATGTAAAGGTTATAAAACCGGAAGATTTTGATAAAAGAAAGTAACTTTAATGTGGATTAGTAAGGAAAAATACGAAGATATTGAAAGGCGTGTAAAGGAACTCAACGGGGAATTACAACGGCTTTATAATTTAGCATATCTCGTCGATATAAAACAAGACGGAATGAAAATGGTAATGACCTTTTGCCAAGGCGATAAAATGTTCACAATTGAGGCTGTTCGGATCATTTCCGGCGGCAAGGATATATCAAATTTATTGTCTAAGCAGTAAGAGATTTAACAATTTCATAGATCGCAATAAAAATTTCTTCAATTTCGTCTTCCGTATTTTCCTTTCCTAAAGATATACGGATTGTACCGTAGGCATAGTCTTCTGGAACTCCAAGAGCCTTTATTACGTGAGATGTTTGATTTTTTACACTGTCACAGGCAGATCCTGTGGATACCATAATTCCTTTAAGATCCAACCTATGCATTAACGTTTCTCCTGATATTCCTTTGAATGAAAGGCTTATATTTCCAGGAATATGGTTAACATTTGTATTGCATATAAAGTCAAGATTGCTTTCTTTTAATTTTCTGAGGAAAACTTCTTCAAGCTCTATGATGTGTTGAGCATTTTCTTTTAATTTATTGCAGTTATTCTTGAGAGCTGTTGACATACCAACTATTGAAGCAACATTTTCCGTCCCAGCGCGTTTACCTTTTTCTTGAGATCCTCCATTAATTAATGAAGGAATATCTAGGCCTTTTTTGACATAGAGAAAACCAATTCCTTTTGGCCCATTAAATTTATGCGCAGACGAAGAAAGCATATCCACATTCAAATCTTTAACATCAAGTGCAACATGTCCAACAGCCTGTACAGCATCAGTGTGGAATAATGATCCATTTTGATGACTAATAGAGGCTAATTCCTTGATTGGCTGAATCGCACCGTATTCATTGTTTGCGTACATTATTGATGTAAGATAAACGTCATTATATATGTTGAATTGTTTCTTTAGTGCCTCAGGATTCACAAGTCCATTGGAATTTACTTGAATATAAGTTGAGTAATAATCTTTAAATTTTTCAATCCTTTTACAAGTTTCTAAAATTGCATGATGCTCGATGTTCGAGGTTATAATTCCCTTTTTTTGATTTTGGTATAATATGCTTTTAATGACCCAATTGTTACTTTCTGTCCCACATGAAGTAAAAAATATTTCGTCTTCATCAGCATTAATGCATTCTGCTATTGTTTTTCTAGCATTTTGAATTGCTTTTTTTGCATTTCTTGCAAATGAATATGGTTGGGATGGATTTGCAAAATTGTCCACCAGGAACTCCTTCATAGCTTCAAAAGCTTCAGGATCCAAGGCTGAAGTAGCAGCATGGTCTGCATATATAAATTTTTTATTTACCATTTTACTTTCCCTCAAACAGTTTACAACCTTCCTCTTTAAATTCCTCGATTTTATCCAAAAGTTCCTGAACGGTACAATCAAGATACTCCGCAAGGCAATCTAAGCAATAAAAATTTGCAATATCTAAACCAAGTAATTTTTTATTAATGCCGATTGTATCCTTATCAAGGTTTTCTTTTCCACAGGCCACACAGTTAGTTGCCATATTCACTCCTAACAGTCAATGTCGGTACATCTTTTCCTTTATACTCTGTATCCAAAATACCCAATTGCATTTTAATTATCTGACGCATCTTCGTAGCAGGACGTAAACAATACTTAGTAAATTCAAGAGCATTGATATCCTTTGGCGAGCGAACGTGTGGGAAAAGCAACTTGAGGTATCCAGTCGCTATTCTCTTTATCGCTTCTGTGTCACGGGTATCTGCTCGCTCAGGCACTTCAAGAATTTGGTCGACTATTGCACGATAACTTGCATCTTCTCTAAGCAAGTGTAGCATTGTACAGAAATATTCAGAATTCAATGCCCACCCGGAGATTTTAAGATCATCATACATACGCGGGATATCCCATCCACGAATGAAACCATGGAAACGATCTAGTAAAGCACTTTCCTTGAAAACAGTAGGAAGATTGACAAACATATTTTTGTATTCATCCATATTTTCTTGCATGATATTGCCCAAAAGTATAATTCCGGCATCCGCAGATCCCTCATGGCCTCCAAAAGAGATTGTTCCTTGTTCCATGTAGCCTTTCAAAGTTGAACTAATCTCATCGGAATTCACGAATGCAAGCTTTTGAATTTCATCAAAAGCGACATAATCATAGTTGTAAACAAGTCCTTTTGTTCTGCGACTTAGATCAAAAAACAACTTAGCACGAGACATAACGCCTGACGCAAGGTAACCAAATCTGCTGACTCCACCGAACAAATATGATTTTCCGGTTCCTTTTGGAGCCAGTTCTATCAAATTAATCCTTTTTTCTACGAATGGCAACAATCGAGTGATCATTGACCGTTTTTGATCCTCATTTTCGTATCCGCTGGCATTGTAATCGATTGCACCCAATATCACATCCAGCCATTCTTGAACAGTAAATTCTTTGCGGACATCCTTGAAATACTCCAAATCTACCGTATAAGGACAGAAATTTGTAAAACTAATTAGTTTAATTTTACCAGGAATTTTTTTCTCCTCATCTGGAAACTTATAACCAAGCTCAACAACACCCCACGTATCTTTCCCGTTAACAAGCTCATTCTTACAGTTCTCCCATACATTTGGTTCAATGATGGTTTCCCTTGTTGTTAAACCAAAATCAGGAAGAGAAAAGCTTATTTCTTGGGTTTTAATACTAATATCAATTGATATTTTAGTTAAAAATTTGACATGCTCATTTTCATAAACAATCCTATTTTTTATGCTTGTCCATTCGTTCTTTGATGGGATGTAGGTCTTTATAAAGGCAGAGATATCCTCAACATTAAATTCACCTTGAGAATCTTCGAATTTCTTTAACAGCCAGTCGCGCAAGAAGGAAGGCAAACTCAAGGCACTAAAAAAATTGCTCTTTTTAAGATCCTTAAAAACAACCATTTCATCAAAATATTCTTTCAATTTTTCATCTATTGACATGGACATTCCTTTCTAAAATAGATCTTTTTCAACTATTACTTCACTTTTGACATTAAATTGCAAACCGGATGCAATCAGATTTTCCGATGCATAAACGTCAAATATATAATGCTTTGCCTTCCTGATATCCGGCATATTTACCTGATACACAAACTCCTCTGCAGTTGGCTGAGCATCATAATACTTACCTTCAATTTTAATTTTTAGATTGTTCAGCTTCTTGTTTATGAAGAATTTAATAAGAGCAGATTTTCTAAAGCTTACCGTTATATTCTTGTAAGAATCCAGTATACGAACATCAATCTTTTCATTTTTCGGTGAGATTTCAATTATAGGCACGCAAACTTCTTCCAATGCCGCACCACCATGCACTTCCACATTGGCCTTTCTTCCACCCTTAAACCGGTCATAATTAGCCAATACCCAGTAGCCATTCTCCTCTGTTGCAAACTCAGGTTTTTCATCAATATCTGAAACAGGGCAACATCTACCTGAATGTTCACCTTTTTCGGACATCTCATATTTATTTTCTGTCTCGTTAATAACAGCTAATCTACTAGCTCCGTGATCAGAGATTATAATTGCCTTTTCACATTTTCCACTAGCGATATTTGTACGGATTTTTTCTAGAACATTAGCAATGATGCTTAATTCTTCAATTAAGTGTATTGGTTCTTTCGTAATCTGATAATCAAAATCATTCGTTCCGTGGTGTTTTAATTCATCAAGGTCTTTTATATCAATGATTTTACAGCCTGCTGAACTAAATACATCAACAAACTCCTTATTCATACAGGTTATAGAAGGTAATTCAGAACGACAAACTGTCACGTTCGCAAACAAATTATTACTATTACACTGTGCAATGATAAAGCTCAAATACTCAACTCCCAGTGCATCCACGAAATAAACAATGGTATTTTTCGTATCAATTTTTTCGAGATATGAAACTCGTGGACGCAAAATAGAGTTATACTCACGTTTGATAGCTTGTTCTTCAACTACTTTTGCAAAATCCGAAGAAATGTGGTTGAAAAGCTTTTGATACTTATATGCTTGGAAATATCCCTTCAAAAGCGGGTGTTCAAAATTATATTCTCCCATATATGAGTATAAATCCGGATAAACTACTTTCAGGATTGAATTAATATCATTTGCGTTAAGTTCAGAAGCATATCGCCCCAATAATCCGATTACAGTTTGTTTTTCAAGGTTGGTATTGTCAGTCAAATAGAAAAGGCCGCTTTTCCCTTTAGCTGATACCAATTTACAGTATTCGCATATTTCTTCTGTTTCTTTAGCAAAATTTTTCAATATACATTTTCTCTCTAGGTACAAACTACTAAATTCTGAGTCTGTATGATCAAAATTTAAGATGGTTTGAAAGAGCGCAGAAACAAAATCTTTGTACGACGAAACCCTTTGTAGTATTTTGGAAAGGTATCCTGTTACGATTTCTGAGCTGTATAATTTCAGCATAAGAACATATAACCACTTCTTAAACTCATCAAAACCTGCATAAGCATCTATTCTAAATGGTAAATTTTGAATACCCCCAAATTCATTTGAAATAAGCGTTTCCCATCCATCAGCTTCTTGAAGGCGTTTTAATAATTCAGACCACTCATCAACTGTTCCGAAATCATCATTAACAAGAGATATGCTATCTTCGTACGTTTTAATTATATCATATGCGCTTGAAACGGTTGAAATTTGCAGGAGTGATTTTGGAAAATCTGACTCAGTATGCTTGGTGGAAAGGAATACTTTGTCGCTTGGATTAAATTCTACGGCTTGATCAAGACTATTAATTCCAGTGTACGAATACACTTTATCGAGCGAAATTTTAGGCGATACAAGAGTTAATGCGGGAATATAATCAGGTTCGCCTTCAACAATTATTATCCGATTAGCATCGTAAAGACGCTTATCATGAAAATCAAGATACTTAGAACACTGATATGTTATTATCACTACATGGCTCTCAGTAGACAAATCAAGAAGAACACGAAGCTGTGACCGCAATTCTTCCTTTCCTTGCAATCTTAGAAAAGTTGAAAGACCCGTTATGAATAAATCATCTTCTGATTTTGCCAGGTCATTTTTTAAATTATCCAAGCGACAATAAGAGTCTTTTTTGCAGTAACTTCCTGCATTTTTATAGGAATAAAACGAACTGGGAAACCGTTCTTTTAATTTCTCAAAATCAATACCATTCTGTATGTCCACAATTATTGGTTGGGACTTTTTTGATTGTAAATATTTATCAATTTTTGTAAAAGCAAGATCCAGTTTCACAGTTTCTCTCCTTTTAATGACTATTCTTAATAATTTGAATACCCAAAATCATATCATCTTTAATTAATTTCTTGATATAGGATTTTACGTCTTCAGTATCCATCTTATCAATTTTTGCAAGGGCTTTTTCATAACCGTTTTTGTTATATTGAGCCTCTGCAAGCTGTTGAATTTTCTTTTTCACTTCCGGAATACCAAGCCACAAATATGGCTCTGTTCCAACTTTTTCGTATAAATAATTTTTAACAGCATCCACATCTTGAAGTATCACAGAATATTCGTTTATTATTGTATTCTTGAAGGCTGTATCCCGTTTATCTTCATCGTTTAGGCGGTCATAGAAATTTCCATTTTCTAAGAATTCCATTGCCTTTTTAACTGATTCGTTGTCAGGATGCGGCTTGTTTAACACATCAAAGGCTTGATGAGCTCTTTGCATATCGTCGTCATCAATTAAGGCAAATATTGGCATTTTATACTTCTCTGACCATTCTGCTGGCGATGTAGTTTTTGTTTTATCCTTCCACAATTTTTTGAGTTTAGAATAGCCAAGAGAGTTTTTATAATCCTCAGCAACTTTTGCGACAATGCTAGTATACTCAGATTTCTCTTTGCTAAAGGATCCAAGTGGAAGCTGCGCAAAGATCGCGTTTATTTCATCATCAGCGAATCCATCAATGTAAAATGCGCAAACATCTTTGAAATATGATGACTGATTTTCAAAGAACGTTCTAAACTCAGTTCCGTATTTAGAGAGAGCCGTTAAGAACTTGGATTTTTGTGCTTCAGCTAGGTGACCGCCATTTCTTCTCAATTCATAAAGAATATCAAATAGCTCAGTTGCATCTCCTATTTTTTCCTTACACATCGGATATGAAATACGAATATAGTTGCATTTTTCAGACCAATCAGCCAACGCTTTTGCAAAATTCGTATTTTGTGATGACATGATTTTGTTGCTCTCGGCAATAATTTTATATTCCACAATCATTTCATCAATCTTTTGATTGGCTGTTTCCTTGTTCCATACCCAATTTGCGGCATCTGCATCAAACTTATTTCTCAAGGCATTAACATAGAAATGATTATCCTTGATCTCGTTGGCCAATCTTGGAAGTTCACCATCCTTAAATTGATCCAAATACGCAATCATACCGCTTGTACACTTTTCTTTTGTAAACAAGCTTTGTAAATCATTCACTGCTTTAGGATTTTTTATGCAGAGCTTTCCAATTTCAAGAGCAATATCACTATCCGTTTTATTTACATGAGCATTATTATTATTTGCAATGTAACTATAATTTTCAATAAGTGTTGAAATTACCTGCTTATCAGTAGTTAGCGGCTCATTGTCCAGAATATACTGTAATACCCAAACAGGGAAAGAAAGCTCTTTCATTTTACCGCGAATGCGTTCACGTGTTTGTTCAATAGACGTGCAGAATGATGCCGGGATTGAAAAGGCGGAAGCAGTTGCCTCATTAAATGCCTTTTCTTCAGCTGTCATCGTTACAATATATTTGTCCTTAAAGCGGTTATTTGGAGTGACATCTAATTTGATGACTTCATCAATAACCTCTTTTAGTTTTGCTATATTGAAAGCATCATTTGTTAGGCCATCACTCCATGTATATGAACCATCCACATATTCTTTTAATACAAAGCCCAATACAAAAGCTGTTAAGTTGCATGGCAAGAAACCATATGGTTCCTGCTTAAGCATGCTATATATATCCGTCACAGATACACGGCCTTCTTCCTTAAAAGAGTGCACGATTTTTTCTTCTACAGCAATTTTTATCTTGGAAATAGGCATGAGGTTTGGAGCTGTTTTCCAATAATCGTTTACTTTCCAAGCTCCCTTTAATGCTTCTTCCAATTTTGTTGTTGGGTTCGCTGATTTGAAAATACCCATTGTATCTTGTTTTGCACCACATTCAGCACCCATTTTGAGCGAAGATAATTGATACATACTATCCGTTACTGTGTATTGTTCCAAGCAATATGGGAACTTATGAAGATTTACATCCTGTAGGTACGAATATAAACCATCAGCTGAAGCGAAACGCTTACCATCCGGCAGGTCTTGAGAAAACACTAAAAACTCGCCTTTAGCAATTCTATCTCTCCAGGACGTGAGAACCTGCAACGCATAGGTATCATACGTTCTAGCTTGATTATTATCTTTACCATTTTGATATTGAGCATTCGCCTTATTTTCGCAATACTGTTCAATTGCATCGCGCCCCATCGGTGTTGTTGTTGCATCAATAAAGATCATCTTGTAACTGCCATCGCTGACAGCATCCTTAATCTTTTTATTAAGCGTAGCGGCTTCGTTATCGTCCTTTGCAAGAGTTACAACAGCACAGAGCTTGTTCAGATATTTATCTTCTTCAGCTCTCAATCTCTTGATTACTGTATCAAAATCTGAAATGCTCGCATAGGAAATAGAATAGCGCAGAGCTAATGATTTTGGCAGATTAAGTGTACTGGAGAGACTTCCTTCTTGAATAAGTGTTGCTGTTGGACGATCCTTTAATTGTTCTTTTATCTCTTCAATTTTTCCCGTATCAACACCACCTGTTAATGCAGAATACTGGAACTCTCCACCGCCCAACGACTTTTTATAAATAATTTTGTCACGTTCTAATTTTGCCGCAATACGGGCAGCTTCACGTTCAATATCTGTTCCTTCAAATGCATTGTTGATATTTTTATCGTTTGGAACGAAAAATTCAACAGATCCGCCCACTTTCTGTGAAATCGCCTGTAAAAGTAATACAGCTTTTAACACACGCTTCTCATCTGAACTGAGCTGTTTAGTTTCAGTCCTTGCATAACAGTCCAAAATGGTTCGAATATCTGTTGATAGTGATGCACGACCTTTTTCATAGAAGAAATCCCAAAGCATATCCACAGTCAACAAAGGATTTGCATCCAATGGACCATAGTTGTCAATAAACCACTGGAATCCTTTTATTTCTTCACCTCTATCGTTCTTAATAAAATCAAACATACTCCGTTGGTTTGAATCAAAACCTGATGAAATATGTTTCAGCAAGAGTGCTGTGTAAGGATGGATAGGTAAAATCTTCATCAGTTCATCATCACTGATTTTAACGATATCTTTGATAATTTTACGTGAATCGCGTGTTCTATCATAAAGGTCCGTAACTGTAGCATTCCAATCTGCTAAAACACTTGGGTCCTGATTTTTTTCCATTGCCGCTCCCATGAGTTGGAAAGCAATATTTTCAGGCAACTGGATCATACAGGTAGGACTTATAAATCTATCAAGAATTTTTCTTTTATCCTTATCTGCATCGCTAAATAGAGCCGCACTTTTATGAGTTACAATCATTAAATAGAAAGGATCTGTTGCAGATATTTCAGCAATTTCTTGAAAACCAGTTAAGCCACGAAGGTTATTATTGAAATACTCAGTGAATTCATCCCAAATAAAAACAATCGCTTTTAATCCATTGGCTTTTATAATTTCTTTAATCCAATTGCACAAATCTGTAGTTGTCAATGTAAATGCATTTATTTGACGTTCCTTTGCAACTTTAAAAATCTGATCCATAAGCGTTTGCAGAGCATCGTCTGTATATGTCTGCAACTTATTAATGATTATATCAACGGTATCACCACCAAACAATTTTGAATAGCTTCCGGTAATAAGAGCATTAAAAAAGTGCTTATTATCAGTATCAGAAAGCCATTTAATGATTGCGTTTTTCAAGGTATTAGGTCCTTGATTTTCGATTCCCTCACTATTTAATGCTTTTTCGATACTTTCTTGAATAGCTAAAACTAGATCGTTATCGCCGCGAATACTTGCCGATCCATATCTGTGTACTGTCAAAATTTTACCGCTATTCTTTTCTCCTTGGAACTTATTCAGTAAATCATTATCCAAGTTATATTTTTCGAAATATGCCTTCGTATCCTTTTCATTAGCATCAAGTAATTTCTTCAAAGTTAAAACAGCATAAGATTTACCTGTTCCATATGCCCCCTCAACCCATATTGACAATTTTTGCTGTCTGGATAAAACGGAGACTGTGTCTTTAATAAGCTTCACAAATGTGGCATGTGGATAGTATTTTTGCCAAATATTTGGCTGAGTTTCGATAACGGCCTCATTTACTTGAGCAAAAAAGTCTGGGTCAATATTAAAGTATTCGCGGTATTTTTGTAACATTTTATTCTCCGTTAGAACAATTGTAACACATCTTCTGATGTTTTATCACTTTTAAGAGTTATATTATCAAGATCGAGCGTAAAAGATGCCGAGATGAAATCTGGGTAATTTACAGACAATCCATTCAAAATTTTTTCCATTGTTTCTCTATCTAAACCAAAAATTTCTGTGGGGCTTATTCCATCACTTTCAATCGTATGATCTAAAAGACGAGAGAGAGTAAATTGATAATAATTTCCACATTTCTCGGCAAATTTATAGAGAGAATATAAAACTACTTTCGGATCCGGATTCTCCCAGGCTGTCCGACAAAATGAATTCAAAGTTATTTTTTCATTTCCTGATGAAGATGCTTTTTCTGTATAATCCCCAATCCCAAGGCCTATTTTTGAGAATGGAGTTTTTGTAATGAAAACTTTAAGAGCATCACAAATATTGCGTTTTCCTAATCCTTTAGTATCTCCTTCCATAACATCTTCTAAGAGATATTTTACACGATCCAAGTTCATATTTTCATTTAATGGTAGATTTTTTATGAACCAATTAAATTCCGAAGTATACACGAGATTGGACAGCATTAATGCCCAAGCACTTTCGTTATCTGATCCCAAGCCAAACAGAATGCAAGAAAAATTAGAAGGTTTAAATTTCGTATATTTGTTGCCGGCATCGCCCTTTGATGCAATAACCATGTCTGCATCTTTTAAGAAATTAAGAAAGGCATCTTTCTTCTTGTTTGGAACGGCTCCATGCCCATCTGTGTCCCAAAACTCCTCCAAGCCCTCATCCTTGAAGTAATAATCAATCCAACTTTTACGAATTCCAAAACTGAAATATCTATCTAGGCCTTTCATTTTTTTCTCCATGTTTATTTTGTTTCTAATAGAATTATATCGCAAACAATGCTCGTGAACCTCATGGCACTGATAACAATGTTTACAATCGTCAGATATTTTTAATTGGCCGTCTGACATATCAATACAGCCATTGGTGCATTCAGCTACGCATACACCACAATTAACGCAATAAATACTCTTAATTATAACGCTTTTGAATAGCGATAAGAATTTTACATCAGATTTTGAGGTACCACAATTGGGGAATGTAAAAACAGCTTTATCATTGTCGTACTTTAAATTAACCTCATATGTGAAATCGTTGAAATCGATTAAATATTTATCGTCAGAAATAACTATAAATTTACCAATGGTTTTTGCCCATTCTTTCCAGCGAGTATTATATTTTAATACCGTTATGACTGTGTTACCATCTACACGTTCAATAATATGCTTATCGGATCCAAAATTAAGCTCGCGGCCACTTCTGCGTGTTTTCCAATTTCCATCCTCTATAAATTTCGTCATTTCACCTTCTGAAAAAGAAGATTTTCCGCTTGTAGCTCGTATTTTTTCTATAAACTTTTCCATTTCAGCCGGATAGCATTGGTTTTTCATAAACTCATGTTTTCCAGATGACATAGGACAAACTAAGCATCCCGCGCGGCTGTTACCTTTCAGATAGGATTCATTCAAAATCAAATGGTTTTTGTATATGTAAAGAAATAGCTCTGCAGTATTCCACTCTAATATCGGGTGGCAACTGTACTGTCCTTTATGCTTTTGACCAAAACTAATGTCATCATATTCACTTCTTGAAACACTTTCATCTCCGCGAACGCCTGTGAATGCCATTCCAGTAAACCCTTGGATGTGTGTTTTCAATTGAAGCAACATAATTTGAGGCGATGTTTTATGAACGCTACAGCACCATCTGTTTGTTACAGCAGGTGGACCAAACGCCTTCCAGGTGTTTTCTGGCATAAGTTTTGACTTGGCGCGCAGGAATTCGATGTTGTTGTCAGCACAAAACTTTGATATCTTTTCAACAACGTTATAAGTATCAGGAAATTCCATTCCTGTATCGCAAAAAATAACCTTGAAGTCATTATGGGGTAATGCTCTCTGTACAAGGTCCAATGCTACAACGCTATCTTTACCACCGCTAAATGCTACATAAAAAACATCAACTTTATTTCTATAATTTATATAATTATTATAGATTTTTTTTATCGTTTCCTGAGTGAGGGTATCAAGTATTTCTTGGTTCTTTTCAACCATACGCTCAATATTAACGGGCTCAAGTTTCTTTCCTGGTTCTTCCGGTTCACCTTCCAAGATGATCTCTGGACGAGTATAAAGACTACCGCCTTTTGTTCGAGCAACGACACGCCCTTTATAAATATATGTATTGGATTCAGCCCACATATACGGTGCATTACTGTTTGGATCATACGCCCAGTACTTATTAAAACCGAGTATGTCTAATTCTTTTGCGTACACAGGTCTTGGCTCTTTGCTAAATTGCAAAGGAGAAGTATTTAATAAAAGTCCGCCAGTTTCTGTGTCCCAAGTATATGAATACATCAATTATCCTTTCGAATTCCTTTTTTGTGAAGCCCTTTCTATTATGTTATCAATTGATGAATACGTTCTTCGTACAATATAACCATAATCACATAAGAACTGTAAAATAGTATCTTTTTGCAATTGACATCTTGATTTAGCTACTGCATCCACGAGAATATCATCAAAACTCGTATAGGCACTGGTCTTTTTAACTATTGCACCAACACTCTTTGTTTCACAAGCAGATGCCTGAAAAAGTCTGAATGCCGGGCTGTAATTTTGTAAGTATGATTCTAATAAAAATGTATTCCATTTATAGCCAACATCAGGGAATGAAGCAAAAGTATTCACTGCCTGAATAGGCGTATAGCCGGCTTGGCAAAAGAGTGAAATTGCATGATCAATCTCTTTGAAATTGAAATCAATTTTATCTTTTCCAATAAACTCATCCTTGCTAATTCTTATAGCATATTTATTTATGGCATCAAAATAAATCGGGGCAGAAAATTCACTTGCAAGATTTTTTAATTCTGCCAACGAGAAACTTGAAGTGTTTTTCGCAAAATCTTCAAAAATATCGTTCAGATTTAGGTTTGTATCCTTGCCACTTATTACATTGCTATTGAAACTGAAGCTATCGCCTAAAATTGAAGCCAAAGCATTCCTTACTCCTAATTCAGAGATAAAACCATTATTCTCGAAAATTTCCGGTACTTTTTTATGAATAATTTCCATTACTTCAGCGGCCGTAATAAAATGAGTACTGCTGGCATCTAATAAATCTGAAATAAGCTTCTTAACCGTCTCAATTTCATCGTTAGTTATGTTAAAGTTTCTTGCCAAGAAGTATTGTTCTTTTCCATTACTTATAAATTCGGAAGAAGAGCGGAGTTCTTTTATTAATTTGTTCTTATCAATATGCGGAAGCATTGCAGACAATTCATCTTGGAAAAACGGTTCAGAGCGATCAACAAGCAATTGAATGATTTCATCTGAAATGCTTTGGTTCACAGACCTATCCTTTGATAAATATTCTTTAAACACATAATATTTACCTGTGTTTTCATATTTTAAATATTCTCTTAAAATATCAGGATCAAATATACTCTGTGTTAAAAATTTATCTGAAAACTCTTCAAATAACGCTGTGTAATAAATTGTGTTGTGGCCATGATCAAAACTTTGACTGATAAATGCAAATAGATCCGCTTTCGTATTCTCATCCAACATATTTTCTGCTATGTAAACACGATCATTATAAACTATCCCGTTTTTCAAAATCAGCTGATCTAGTAATTTTTCTGATATTTCTTCAGGTATTTTTTCAGAATGAATTTGTTCAAAAAATAATTTGAAACGCTCTTTTTCAAGGTGTGAATCAAGCCGGAAGCCTTTTTGGTACTTTTCACACAATACAGTATGTGTTTTTTGCGATAAATCAGAATACTTAACAGTAGCATCAGATTTTTGAGTGTCGGTCGCTTCAAAAACATTAAAGGCTGGTTCATTAGAACCATTAGAGAGTTTAATTTTTGCTGTTTGTCCTTGATTATTTTCCAAATAAATAGTGCATTGATCAGGTGTAATCCCATAGCAATCTAAAAGCTCACTAATACGTTGCATAACAGCCACTGCGCTATAATTCACATTCAGAAGTAACCCATTAATCAACTTGACATAGCGACCTTTTTTTGTACCTTTTGTATATGATACAACTATAGTATCAGGATAAGGCTTCAGCTGTTTATATTTTTTTATCATAAGATTGAATACGGAACTATATAAACTACTCCACCCATGAACTTCTTCGAAATATTGTCCAACATCAAACGCCACCGCTTTACTTCCTGTAATTGATGCCTGATTAGATGGTGCTATTTCTTGCAATTCTTGTTGTTTCTCTAATTTGGATGAATCACCGTCACGCGCTACAACTGGATTGATTGCTCCTAATTTTTGGACTTTTATAAGCTTATTTGAATTTATATCAACAAAGAATTCTGTAAATGATGACAAGTTATTCAAAAGTACATAATACTTTCTCCAGTCAAAACATCCAGTGCTATTGCATTCAAGAGGGTGTTTATATTGTTCAAATAGACTTTTTATTTTCTCTTTATAAGCTTCGAGGATTCCTTTAATCCTGCTGTAGAGTGATTTTTCGATATCTGCTATTTCGCTCTCAAGCACATTGAAATGGCGAGCAATTGATACAAGAGATTCAGGTTGCGCCGACATCATGCGTCTAGTGATAATATATTGTTTTTTCCC